>NZ_JBTYKD010000039.1:0-7584 GCF_054880495.1 Nostoc sp. | reverse complement strand
TATAAAACTGCTCTGAGAGCTTTCCTGGGAATACCACCGTAAGATGTCATAGAGCGCAGTCACATATAGAGAGCGCGTAGTGCTGGGAAACAGAGATAAAATTAATTATATTTTTGACTTTACCTGAAAAATAAGTAAGTATTAACACTAGTAATACTGAAACGAAGTGATTATAGTAAAAGTCGAAAATGAAACGTTCAAATCGCCTTGCCTGGATGGGAGCAATCGCACTAGCAGCAATCGTTTTACTTAGTTTGATCGCAGCTCCCAATAATACTAAAATTAACATTGGCTCTACCTATAATCGCGCCTCCAATGGCTATAGTGCTTGGTATGCTTTTATGCAAGAGCAGGGAATTTCTATCAAGCGATGGCAAAAGCCTTTTAGTGATATTCAGCCAGAGAACAGCCCAGTTACCCTCCTACAGGTAAACGGCTATCCAAGGGAAACGATACTGGATAGTCAAGAGCGGGAATGGTTAGAAAAAGGGAATACTTTGGTAATTTTGGGTGCGGGGGCGCGGGTTACAGAAGCAGAGTTTCTTATAGGAGCAGATTTATCTGGTTTGATTTTAGATGGTCTAAACTTCATCCGAGGAAATTTATCAGAAGCAAATCTACAAGTTAGTAGTTTAGTGAATGCAGACCTCTTATTTGTAAATTTTACGAAAGCTGACTTAAGAAATGCAGATTTACGAGGCGCAACTCTTGACGAGACTATTTGGTTAGAGACTTTAGTAGATAATTGTCAGCTTGGTGTTAGTATTGGTTTAAATCATCTGCAACGTCAAGATTTACAAGTACGCGGAGCTAGATTTAACAGTTCGGCTTCTCTGCGAGACGCTGCGCGAACGCTCACTGTTAAAGCCGAGCGGAGCCGAGGCTTTAATTCTTGAGAAGATGGTAATTAAAACACAAAAAATTATAAAATTATTAAATTGAGATTTATCTGGATAAGTTAATGAGTATTAAGTTGCCCCAAAAATTGATGTTGCTGGGTTCAGGAGAACTCGGTAAAGAATTTGCGATCGCAGCTCAACGTCTTGGTAATTATGTGATTGCCGTTGACCGCTACGCTAATGCTCCGGCGATGCAAGTTGCTGATGCTTATGAAGTTATTTCTATGCTCAGTCCTGATGATTTAGAAGCTGTAGTCACAAAACATCAGCCAAATATTATTATACCAGAAATTGAAGCAATCAGAACAGAAAAACTGATCGAATTTGAACAGCGAGGAATTACAGTTATACCGACTGCGGCTGCTACTAACTATACAATGAACCGCGACAGAATTCGGGAACTGGCACATCAAGAATTAGGCATCAGAACGGCTAAATATGGTTATGCAATAACTCTAGAAGAATTGATTGCTGTTTCGGATGAAATTAGGTTTCCTAGTGTTGTTAAACCTGTGATGTCATCCTCTGGTAAAGGTCAGTCTGTAGTGCAGAATAAAAGTGAGTTTGAGAAAGCTTGGAATTATGCGATCGCTAATTCTAGAGGAGACAGTCAAAAGGTGATCGTAGAAGAATTTATTAACTTTGAAATTGAGATAACTTTACTGACAATTAAACAGTGGAATGCACCGACAATTTTCTGTTCTCCTATTGGTCATCGCCAAGAACGAGGAGATTATCAAGAATCGTGGCAACCTGCACTAATTTCTGAAGATAAGATATTAAAAGCAAGAGAAATAGCCATAAAAGTTACTGATGCTTTAGGAGGAGCCGGAATTTTTGGGGTTGAGTTTTTCATTACCCAAGATGAAGTTATTTTTTCCGAACTTTCTCCCAGACCTCACGATACGGGAATGGTGACATTAATCTCACAAAATTTCAATGAATTTGAACTACATCTGCGAGCTATTTTAGACTTGCCAATTCCTCATATAGAACAGCTAGGAGCATCAGCGAGTGCGGTAATTTTAGCTTCCGAAAAATCTGATTCTATAGTTTTTGGTGGTGTAGCCGATGCTTTGTCAGAAAAAGATGTAGATATTAGATTATTTGGTAAACCTAATGCTCATGCATATCGACGAATGGGCGTAGCTTTGGCGAAGGGTGTTAATGTCCAAGAGGCTAGGGAAAAAGCTAGTAGAGCCGCCAATAAAATCACAATTATCTAATCTAATACCAATTCAAAAAATCTTTGCAAGACATCAATTAACCACAGGGCAGCCATTTTATCGTCAATCGCCTCCAATATCCAAATAATCCCCAGTATCCAAATTCAGGAAAAACATTCCTATTTTCAGAAAACTGTAGCGAGTCATTAAGGCTTTAATTTGAGGTTCCAGCGCTTTTTTCGTATGAGGAAAATTCTTGAACAAACAAAAACCGCTCACTATTAAAGCACAATTGATTAAAAAGTTTTGTAAATTATGCATAGGCTATTCCTATGATCACCTTGATTGATGTACATTAAAATCCTAAATCTACGGCAATGCGGTGGGCGCAAGCAAACCCAGAAAAAGCGACTGCATTCAACCCTTGACCCGGAAAGGTACTATCCCCTACACAATAAAGTCCTGGAATAGCTGTGCGATTAAAGGGCATCTTCAATAACCCCCACAACTTGCGCCGGGGAATTGGCCCATAAGTGCCATCTTCACGACCCAAAAAGCGGCGATGGGTGCGCGGTGTCCCCACTTCTAAATAGTCCAATCCGGCATCTAAACCTGGAAAAATCTTCTCTAGGCGGTCAATAATTCGCCAAGCCGCCTCTTCTTTCTTCGCTTGGTACTCACTTGGAGAAAGTTCTTGCCAATCATCAATCCAGTCAGGCGTGAAGGCATGAATGATGTGATATCCATTTGGTGCTAAATCTGGGTCAAGCAATGTGGGAATCGAAACAAAAAGTGTACCTTCTGCTGCTGTCATCTTTTCCCAATCTTCCAGCAAAATATGGTGGCACTCTGTCCCCACTGCTAAAACTGACTTCTTTACCCCTATATGCAAACTCAAGAAGCTGGGAGATTTTTGATAATTTTGTTGCCATTTTTTCTCATTATCTGGCATTTCATCTGCTGGTAATAATTGTTCAAATGTATCCCAGCGTGTAGCGTTAGAAACTATGCGTTTACCCCGATATACTTTACCATTAGCCAGTTGCACACCTACGGCTTTTCCCTGTTCTGTAAGAATTTTTGTAACTCTAGCTTGGTACTGAATCTTACCTCCAGCCTTCTCTAGACCTTCCACCAGTTTTTGGGCAATTTGTCCGACTCCGCCTTTAGGATAGTTAACTCCGCCATAATGCCTGTCAGAAAAGACCATCCCAGCATTAATCATTGGTGTCATGTCTGATGGAACCACCGACCAGCAATAACATTCCATATCGATAAATTTTAATAATTGCGGGTCTTTGATGTAGCGCCGCGCCACTTCCCCGGCATTTTGAGGCAGATACTTGACTAAACCGAGACACGCCAAAGGATGCTGTAAAAATACCCGCAGTAAATACCGAGGTTCTTCCAGCGATAGCAAATCCATGCTATTAAGGCACTTGAATACTTTTTGGCATTCGTCATAAAAGCGACGAATCCCCTTTTCTTCATCGCGAAAATGAGCAATAAGATTTTGCAAAAATTTTTCATAAACCCGGTCAACCTTCAAGTCTAAACCTTGGGGTAGATGATAGTGAATCTGCACTGGATCTGCGATCGCTTCTTGGCTGACATTTACAGCTGATAATGCACGGGTGAGTAAGTTAGTAGTACCATTTTCTCCCAGCCCAAAAACCATTGATGCGCCAACATCGAATCGATAGCCTTGGCGTTCAAAATAACCAGCGCTCCCACCTGGAATCAAATAACGTTCCAACACCAGCACTTTCGCTCCCTTCGTGGCTAACTGGGTCGCTGTTACTAATCCGCCAATCCCAGACCCAATCACGATCGCATCAATTTTGTCATTAGTCATTAGTCATTAGTCATTAGTCATTAGTCCAGAGTAAACCAATATTTACTAATGCTCAATGCACCATACTTCTCTACGAGAGGCTGCGCCAACGGCAACGCTACTTCGACGTCGCTCAGTACAAGTGCCCAATGCCCCAATCAAAAAAAAAGAGGGACGAGCCTGCTGCTGCTGGCTAATCCCGTCTGCCGATCCTTAAAAGAGAGGAGAACACTGTAGAAGAATATAGCCTTGATTGAGAATAAATGTCAAGTACTAATGAAAATTTTTATCAATAAAATTGAGAGTGTTAATTTTAGCCGTCAGCCGGATGCAGGAAAGAGTATTATGGTGTTTCAGTTCTTATACAATAAAAAGTCCCACTTTTCTGCCTATGACGCTACAATTGCGCGTTTATGTTCCACCCCATCCTCTGATCAAACACTGGCTGGCAGTTGCCCGTGATGCAGGCACACCTTCAGTATTATTTCGCAGTGCGATGACTGAGTTGGGAAGATGGCTGACTTATGAAGCTGTGCGAGACTGGTTGCCGACTCAAGAAATATCGGTGCAGAGTCCCTTGGATACCTGTCTGGCAACTGTGATTGATCCGCAAATGCCTATGGCAGTAGTACCGATTTTGCGAGCTGGACTAGGCTTACTTGAGGGAGCGCAGACTTTATTACCTTTAGCATCGATTTACCACTTTGGCTTGGCGCGAGATGAAGAAACACTGCAACCTCATTGTTATCTGAACAAGTTACCAGAAAAATTTGACCCCCAAACACGAGTGTTAATTACCGATCCGATGTTGGCAACAGGAGGGTCGATCATGGCGGTAATGGCAGAATTGACACAACGGGGTGCTGATGCTGCCCTGATGCGGATTGTTTGTGTAGTGGCGGCTCCACCAGCTTTGCAAAAACTGAGTGAAGCTTATCCAGGTTTGATAATTTACACGGCAACTATTGACGAAAAACTAAACAGCAAGGGATATATTGTACCGGGATTGGGAGATGCAGGCGATCGCATCTTTGGGACTTAAGTTAGTATGCAGCTAGGGCAGGGAAATAGCATAACTACTGTAAAAGTTGCAAGGTTTGTTGAAGGCGGTAAAGATATGAGTCAGCGAGATGGTTTTGGCAGTGGTTTTTTAGCGGGGGCATTTGTTGGTGGCGTATTTGGCGGTATCGTCGGGGCACTGATTGCTTCTCGACGCGAGCCGGAATTGCTAGCAGATGAGGAGGCAGAACTGACAGATAGCCAAGCCGAAGCTAAGAAAATAGCAGCAAAGCGGCGTCAGATGAAAGCCTCAGAAAGTGAGAGTATTAATATAGAAACGGCTAGGCGATCGCTAGAAGATAAAATTGCCCAGCTAAATGCCACAATTGATGAAGTGCGGAAGCAACTGGGAAATGTTAATGCCGGTTCACCCCAAGCAACCAATGACCGCTCCCTCACTAAAGATTCCTGAGATTTATTCAGGCGTGGTGAAAGTGTCAAGTGTGGTAAATCTGGGTGGAATCTGCAAACACCATGACATGGACTAAATTAAAATTAAAAGATAAGACCGCGTTTGACACTTAGTAGGAAACCAACAAATCCATGTACCTTCTGATTAACACTCTGGCTACTTTCATCCAGATTTATACTCTTTTGCTAATTATTCGGGTTTTATTGACCTGGTTCCCCACAATCAACTGGTACAACCAACCATTTGCCGCTTTGAGCCAGATAACCGATCCTTATCTCAATCTGTTTCGCAGAATTATTCCCCCATTGGGTGGGATGGATTTTTCTCCAATGTTAGCTATTATACTGCTTCAACTAGTAGGTGGTGGTCTGCAAGGCATCTGATAAGGCAGAATTTGCAGTTTGCTGCACTTCAACTAATGAATTTTAGGTCTGGGCTAATTAGCTCAGACTTATGCAATTTCAAGGCTAATTATGGATGCAATAATTGAAAACTGACGCTATATTTTACGATATATTTCAACAATTTCCTAGTATTTGATTTTAACTTATTGGTCAATCTAATACTAATACCAATGCTTATGAGTTTATTGCACCAGAAATTAAACAACGTTCTTTTCGTTTAGATGGCGTATTTTCTCCCCTAAAAGAATTTGGTAATGAACCGCGTTATTTTGTAGAAGTTCAGTTTTACAAAGATGAAGAATTTTATGACCGTCTATTTACAAGTATTTTCCTTTACTTTTCTCAATATAAACCAGTTACTTCTGAATGGTATGCAATAGTCATTTATGATAAGCACAGCAATGAAACAGCCTGTCCTTTACGTTATCATGCCTTATTAGAGCCTCATTTACGCTGCTTTTATCTGGATGAACTTGAGGTAGTAGCCGAAGGATCTCTGGGTGTAGGAATTGTCCGATTGGTTGTAGAAACTGACAACAAAGCACCAGAGCTTGCTAAACAGTTAATTGACAAAGCTAGATTGGAATTAGCCGATGTTCTTATCCAAAGAAAAGTTTTAGAATTTATAGAAGAGATTATTGTTTACAAGTTTCCTAATTTTAACCGAGAGGAGATAGAAGCTATGCTGAATTTAAATTTACTCAAACAAACCAGAGTTTATCAAGAAGCGAAAGAAGAAGTAAAAGAAGAACTAAAGCTAGAACTAAAGTTAAAATTGATACCCAAATTAGTACAAAAATGGCTAAGTATTCAGGAAATAGCAGAATTATTAGAATTAGATGTTGAAATCATTAGGAAATCTCTTAATTAGAGAACTATTCCTAAAGTAGGATTTTACTATCAGAGGAACATCGCTACATGCTACATTCTGTGAAGAAGACTATTTTTATTTGTACACTATTTATCCCGACACCGAATTTTTTGATAAAGTGCGGGACTTCTAGCGGGAAAAGTTAAAATTTATTACTTACGCACTTGACCGCTAAATCCGGCAGCCTTGAACTGCTTTAACTTTAAAGGTAAGGGCTGATTTGCCGGTACAGAAATTCTCAATTCAAAATCGCTAATGCCTGGTGGCACCTCAGCAATAGAGCCTAAGCGAGTGCGGTTTTGCATTACTGAGTCATTATTGGCATCATAGATGCGTCCAAAAATATCTGCGTCGTAAGCTATTTTATTAGTAGCATTTTCTGCTTTGCCAATGACAATAAAACAATTGGCAGCTGCGCTACCACTACTGATAACAGCCCCTTGTGCTAGTTCTGGTGGACAATCTTTATAAGATACATCAAATAGTTTAATCTGTGTCAGGGCTACAGATGTGGGAGCGATCGCCCACGATAGAAAGGTGATGAGACAGGAAATAAAAACGACCGTGAGTAAGCGCAACCGCATAAAAGACTCCGTGATTTGATTCAATAATTATGTAACTTATAACCTCAGCTTACAGCATACCCCTACTCCCTATTCTTTACTTCCCTGATTGATTCGCAAGAGTCATGGCAATTTCCCTAACTAGGTGATAAGTAGATCAACATTATAAAATATCAACCCGATATCAAGAACTCAGGAGACAAGAGACAGAATGAAGTTTTTCTCCTGACTTCCCTGAATATTAAGCATCTTACGTTTAATTAAACTTCATCTAAGTTGAGAACCGGAGTTTTCGCCCTCACCCTAAATCCCTCTCCCATATCTGGGAGAGGGACTTTGAAATTCTGGCTCCCCTTCTCCCAAATCTGGGAGAAGG
>NZ_JBTYKD010000038.1:0-2849 GCF_054880495.1 Nostoc sp. | reverse complement strand
GACGCTTACACCCAACAAATTTGGGCAAAATCTTCTTAAGTTGACACCAATGAGCATTGCTGTGCCCCTACCGCGTGGTCTATTTACCTGAAAATGGCTGTAAATAAACGAGTCATTTCAAACAATTGCTGGGCATTACTTCCTAAAAAAGCATCGAAAAGTATTTGCTCTCCAGATTCCACTTCCACAGGATAACGCTGGGCAATTTCATAATAGGCGTAAGTCCAAGGAATCTGAATTTCTGCACCACTATTATCATCTAATAGTGTTACCATTTCTGTTGCTGCTTGAGTTGCAGTTTGCCGCAAACCACAAGCAATATTTCCCTCTATTTCTGCTTTCATTGGTACACCCAGGTTAGCCAAACCAGCGGCAGTAGTCTCAATGTCTGGATATTCTGGAGTGTTCTGGCTGTTGACGTAGCCTGTAAAATGGTTGACAGCATATCCGTGCAGCAACACCCAAGCCCCATACTGAGTAACCTGATTCACTTCCTCGACAACAGAACGCCGAGGAGGTAGCCAAGGGCGGGTGAAGACTTGCTGGAGTTCTTTAGCAATGGTTTCAATATTCCCGTCTTTGTGTAGAAGAGTCAGGGGTGAGGTCAGTTTGTCTGGGATTGAAGATACTGTTTTAGAGATGAGTTGGGCAATATTAATAGGCAATTCATCAACAATCAACTCGCTGATAAACAGCTTGGGTAAGTTAAATTCCTCTTGTTGTGGATGACGATAATAACGGGCATATAAATGGGTTTGAGCAAAATTATACTCTCCAGCCGCCACGTAACCCAAAGCTTCTGCAAGTTGCCCCAGGTAGTCAATTCCCAAATTAACTTTACCCTGTGGACTATCAACTAATAAACGCAAAGACCGAAAGGCGATGTGGTCGTTGGCGACAGTCCCACCCGCAGCAGTAATCATTTGCTGGTAGGTATGCGCATAATTTACCCTGTGGCTGTATTCTTGCCAAAGTAATGAGTAGAGGTGGTGGGCAAGGAGGCGTTTCATAGGAGAATCCTATTTTATTAAATTTTATCAGAGTCATAGGTCTAAAACCCCGTCCTTCTAGTACTTTGTCAAGTTGGTTTTAAGGGTTTGTATTTTGTGGCTCTTGTCTTTATCACCGTTACAAAACTGTACTTCCGACTTCTTTGAATTCAGCTTTACACATACTTGCTTGTAGGAGTTCTTCGCATAGTTACAACGTGCGTTTACTATTCTTTCTCTAGGGTAATTAACAGATTTGTAATAATATTCAAGGCAATTTGAATTTGTTCACTGTCAATAACTAGAGGTGGACAGAAACGAATTGCTGCTTTACCACAACCTAGTAGTAATAAACCGCGTAAAAAAGCTTCTTGGATAATGCGATCGCGCAATTTATAATCAAGATTACCCTGTTCATCCAATAAATCCACCGCTACCATCAAACCTTTACCTCGTGGCGGCGATACTCTGGGAAATCTTTGATGCAACTCGGTAAGACTAGCTTGTAATAATTCTCCCATCTGGGTAGCGTTCTTCATCAAACCACTTTCCAGCAATCGCAGAGTGGCAATACCGGCAGCACAAGCTACGGGATTACCGCCAAATGTGGTGGCGTGAGAACCAGGAGGCCAAGTCATTAACTCTGGTCTGGCAAGTATCGCTCCTAATGGCAGACCACTGGCGATACCTTTAGCTGTAGTAATGATATCAGGCATGACACCCCAATGCTCGATCGCAAATAGGCGACCAGTCCGCCCCATTCCCGCTTGCACTTCATCCACTACCATCAGAATACCGTGGCGATCGCAAATATCCCGAATCCGTTTTAAAAAACCATCTTCGGGAACGATATATCCACCTTCTCCTTGAATTGCTTCAACGACGATCGCCGCTACCTCTGACGGTGGTAAAATTGTGGTAAATAGCTGTTGTTCCAAGTAATCTAAGCTAGCATGAGTCCCGTAGGGAATATGAGTCACCCCAGGAAGCAAAGGTCCAAAATTAGCTCGCTGTACTGTTTTAGAACCAGTGAGAGACATTGCCCCATAGGTGCGTCCGTGAAATGCACCTAAGAAAGCTACAATTAGCGATCGCTTGGTGTAATATCGAGCTAGTTTGATTGCTCCTTCGTTAGATTCTGCCCCGGAATTGGTGAAAAATACTTTTGCGGGAAATCCGGTGTGACTCTGTGGGTGGGGAAAGGGGGCGCGAATCGCTAATTGTTCCGCTAGTTCCACCATCGGTTCATAATAAAAATCTGTCCCCGACATGTGTAGCAGACGTTCCGACTGTTCTTGAATTGCTTTCACGACTTCTGGGTGGGCGTGTCCAGTGGCGGTAACGGCAATACCTGCGGTCATATCCAGAAATACATTGCCATCGACATCTTCCACCATACAGCCCTGGCCGCGAGATGCAACTAAGGGGTAATCGCGGGTATAAGAAGGGGAAGTTACGGCGCGATCGCGTTGTACAATTGCTTGAGCAAGAGGACCAGGTAAGGAAGTTATTAGACGGGGTGTCCGAGGTAAATTTAAGTTAATAGGGATACTTAACATAGTTTTTTCAATTTTTTAAAGATTACTGATGATTAAACCCTAAGATATGATAATTTAAAGTAGCATTTGATTCCATTGCTGTAGAAATTACGCATTTACCGAAAAATTAAAGTAAAGATTTTCGTATTTTGTCAGACTTTGCTCGTTTTTATCACACAACTTCTGCGATCGCGTTATATTATATTTTTTGAAGCAAGGATAAAGCTTCACTATTAGATGGCAGGGTACAAGCTACAGAAGATTTGCAGAAGAAAGTGTATTAAATCCACAGGAGAATTGCTATATGCAAAAATTAATAAAA
>NZ_JBTYKD010000037.1:0-16482 GCF_054880495.1 Nostoc sp. | reverse complement strand
AGAGGAATTACCACAATTTCTGCTACGAGATACGCCGTAGAAATCCAAGAACCCTCTTCTAGGGTTGCTCCTAAACTTGCTTGAATATCTTGCAGCGAAGCATTAGTTATTTGAATATCTAATACTGCCATAAATGCACCAAGCATACTGGCTAATACACCAATCCAAGTTTTTAGTGGGACACGTTCTGGTGGTGCTTGCTGACGAATTACAACTGTATTAGCCATAGTGTTTTTCCTGTTTCAAAGTTAACTAGTAAAAATCTTATTATGAAATCTTATCTTTCTCTCTGGGCGGCGAAATTAAAATATGAGTAGTCGATAAAAGCTCATTATAGAGGTTCTCGCTTGGGTGCAATACAGTTTTGACCTCACTTCCATTCCTCTCTCCTTTTAGGAGAGAGGCTTTAAATCTTACTCCCCTTCGCTTGTAGGAAAGGGGTTGGGAGTTAGGTCTGTATTTGACTCAACTGCAAACTGACATAACATAAATCTAAATCTAATTGCGGTTATCTATCTTAAACTTCCTGAGTCGTGATAATAATGCCCTTTTGCTCATAAATTGGACGCATTATTTTCCTTAAAGCAGGCAACTGTCTGCTAAAAACGAGCGACCCGATAATACAAGCTATACCATCAATAATTAAAGTGTTAGAAGCACCAATATGACTTGCTAATAAACCTCCTAATAAATTACCCACGGGAATCATCCCCAAAAATGACATTGTATATAAGCTCATTAATCGCCCGCGTTTGTCGTCCTCAACAATTGTTTGTAAAAATGTGTTGCTAGCAGCAATCTGAAGAATTGTTCCCAAGCCAACAAATAACATTGTAAATAAAGAAAGTGGTAAAAATCGAGACAAAGAAAAGGCAATTAGACCAATTCCTAAAATTGCTGGAGCTAAGGCAATCAATTTCCCAATTCCCAAGATTGTTTGGCGCGTAGCTAAATAAATACCACCAGTTAAGGCTCCAACTCCAGATGCCGCCATCAAAAACCCCAATGTTTCTGCACCACCTTTGAGAACTTGTTCTGCCATAACTGGTACAAGAATAGTGTTTTGCAGTCCCATAAGACTAACTAAAGCTGATAGCAATAAGACAGAACGAATGGGAGGGAAGCTAAAGGCATATACAAATCCCTCTTTGACTTTCTGCAAGGGATTACCGTCAGATACCACATTTTTCCAAGGTTTAACTTGCATCGCCAATAAAGCGGCGATTACAGCAATGTAGCTCAAACCGTCAATTAAAAAACAATAGCCAGTTCCAACGCTAGCAATTAATAAACCCCCGATCGCAGGGCCAATTAATCGCGCACCGTTGATCATTGTGGAATTGATCGCGATCGCATTGGCTAAATCTTCTCTGTGTTCAACCAATTCTGGCACAAATGCTTGGCGTGCTGGCGTATCTAAGGCGTTAATAAATCCTTGAAACAAACTCAAGACGATGATGTGCCATACCTGAATCACACCAGTTAGCGCCAGCACTGCTAATGTTAACGATTGAATCATCGCCAAGACTTGCGTACTAATTAAGGTACGATAGCGAGAAAAGCGATCTACAAACACTCCGCCAAAGGGAGCTAAAAAAAAGCTAGGAATTTGACTCGAAAATCCCACAACTCCTAGCATTAATGGGGACTTTGTTAAGTCATAAACTAGCCAAATCGTGGCAAGTTGCGTCATCCACGTCCCAATTAGGGAAATACCTTGTCCGGCAAAAAACAGCTGATAGTTTTTTGACTTTAATGCAGGTAGTAGCGGTTTTTTCATGTCAAGTTTGTTTTATACCAACCTACTTTCATAAATATCATCTCACCTCATCTTTATATGCCTCTCCATAGATGTAGAAACATATCACAGCTAGAAAGAGGTTTTTCATCTGTTTGCAGGCAATTTAGTATTAATGATATCCGGGCAATTAACCATAAAACCTAGAACCCCACCCCGCCAAAGCTGTGCTTTTAGCTCCCCTCCCCGCAGGCGGGGAGGGGTTGGGGTGGGGTTCTATGGGTAATTTAGCGGACATGGTATTACTTAACTTCCACAGCAATTTCCGCAGACATCCCAGGTGTTATCCGCGATTCGTACCCTTGAATACTCTTTTGGTCGAAAACTATTTTTACTGGGATGCGTTGGACAACTTTAGTAAAGTTACCTGTAGCGTTATCCGGTGGCAATAAAGCAAACTGAGCGCCGGAAGCTGGCGAAACACTGTCAACACGACCAATAAAGGTATGATGAGGGAAAGTATCCAGCTTGATTTCTACTGGTTCTCCTGGGCGCATCTTTTCTAATTGGGTTTCTTTGAAGTTCGCAACTACCCAATAGTTGTTATCCACAATCGCCATTAATGGTGTTCCCGATTGGACTCGGTTGCCAACTTCCACGTTTTTGTTACCTATTCGTCCAGCACTAGGGGCGGTAACATTGGCGTAAGATAGTTGCAATTGTGCGTCTTTGAGCGATGCTTCTGATTGCGCGATCGCCGCTTTTGCTGCATCGTATTGACTACGTTTTACTGTTGTATCTTGTCCGCCGGCGGTAGCTTGTTGCAATCCTCCCTTGGATGCTGCCAATTTAGCTTGGGCGTTGGTGACATTTTCTTGCGCTTGTGCTAGTTGAGACTGGGCTTTGGCGACACCAACTTTCGCGGAGGATAACTTGGCTTGGGCTTGTTCTACTCCCTGAATAGCGGCGTTTTTTTGTGCCGTAGCCACATCATAAGCTGCCTTGGCGCTATCTAATTGCTGACGAGCGATCGCACCTGTTTTATACAACTGGTTATAACGATTGTAATCTGTTTGAGCTTTTTCCAAAGTCGCATTTGCTTGTGCTACCTGCGCTTGGGCGGCGGGAATCCCAGCTTGGGCTAGTCTGACTTCAGCTTGCGCCGCCGGTATCCCAGCTTGGGCTTCTTGTACTGCTGCTTGGGCTGTAGAAATTGCTGCTACCGCACCGCTAACATCTCCCTGCGCTTGACTTGTCTTACCAGTGGTGGTTTGTGAAGTTAAGGCAATATTTGCTTGGGCTGCTTGCGCCTGTCCACGCGCATTTTCTAGCGCAGCTGCGGCTTGTTGCACTTTACTTTGATAGTCTCGTGGATCTAACTTGACTAACAATTGTCCCGGTTGCACCAGTTGGTTATCATTCACAAGCACTTCACTTACAGTTCCGGGAATGCGGCTACTAATTTCGTGAATGTTTCCGGCTACCGTGGCGTTGTCTGTTTCCTGGTGGGTGGAGGCATATTGCCAGTAGTGATAACCAAAAATACCTGCCGCGATCGCACCCACACCTAAGCCTGCCAAAATTAAACCAGTCGGTTTTTTCCCCTTCGCTGGAACTTCTTTCTCGATCTCAGGAGTTACAACAGGTGCTTCTGCTGTTGCGGGTGCTTCTGTAGTAACAGCCTCTAAAGTTTCTAAATCAGGAATCACTTCTTTTTCTAAAACTGGGGTCTTGTGTCCGTTGCGTCCGTTCAAAGTATTAGTGCCCATGATTGTTAACTCCCTTGTTGTCCGTTCTATAATTTGATTGATACTCGTTTATTTAGAATGCGTAATATTCCCTGAAAAAAACTTTATTTCCTTAGTATGCGTAATATTATCTCAAAATAAATCTTGACAGTGCCTCACCCGGTCGGGTGATTATGGGATAATCTTTAGGAGAGATTAGCGATCGCCTGATTCAAAATTTGGGAAAACAGTTCTTGGTCAGGAAAGGAAATACCGTCCATTGCGTCATCACGCACGGCTGCGGCGATTGGCGGTAAGACAGCTTCTAAATCCTTACCTGCATCTGTGAGGCAAATCCGCCAGATGCGGCGATCGTGGGTGTCGCGTTCTCGACGCACCAAGCCGCGTTCTTCCATCCGATCTAATACGCCTGTTAAAGTCCCTCCCACTTGTTTGAGTTTGTCCCCAATACTAGAAGTAGGTAAACCATCTTCTTGCCAAAGACAGCACAGCACCAACCAGTGAAATGGCGTCAGTCCAAACGGTTCTAGCCTCTCGGTAAACTTGCGACTGAGTAGTTGCGAGACTAATTTGATTCTGTAGCCCAAATTGTATGGTGCGAGATTTTGTTGCCACGACTCTAAAGCTAGGGAGTGATTAGATATAGAAACCATTTTGCATAATAGTTAGGGTACGTACTATTATCTTACCTGGACTTATTAGATTTAGCAAGAGTGGCTTTCCATCTCTCTTAGGGAAGAACTTGAATCAACTGATACTCTTTTCCTGTACCAATAATCCGGTGAGGGCGAGATAATTTCGGGGATTGATCATTATAGATCAAAACATAGCCCAAAGCTGGTACTTGAGAAATAGAAGCTACTGGTTGGGGGCGAGTATAAAAATAGAAATTAAGCAGTACTTTGGTTTTGGCGTCTATTTCCACAAAGTAGATAGGATGAGTTTGAATAATTGAGGCGATCGCGCTTTGTTGTAAAAAAGTTCTCAAAACCGGGTTATAGTCACTTAACAGACCGATGCTACCCATCGTTGCCAAAGCTAGCCAACAGGGAATTAACCAACCTGCAATCCAGTAATCAGATGTGAGAAACTTTTTGCCAAAGTGGTAACGACTAATCCACACCACAGGCAAAATTAACCAACCCAAGCCCATAGACAAGCCAATAGTTGCATACTTGCGGATGTCAGAACCACCCCAAGTAAGAACGCCAATACTCGCTATTACCAGTAAAACACCTAAGCCACCAAAGCCATAACTGAGATTTCGAGGAAGATTCTTCTTTGCAAAAAGGTTTAATATATTTTTTTTACCCTTTTGAAAAGGTAATTGTGGGAGAATTTCTATTTGGTAAATATTGCCTAGCCAGTTTAAACCCACAGATGCCAACCAAGCGATGAACGGATAAAGGCAAAGACTATAGTGAGGGAAACGAGTAGTAAAAAAACTAAGTTCACAAAATAAGACAAGTGGAAAGCCAACTAATATTAACTGGTAGCGAACAATGGGACGACGGAGAGTCAAAACTAAACCTAAAATCCCGAAAAAAGCCCAAGGAAATGCTATTAAAGGGATATTCCATATATAGAACAGGGGACCATTATTATAACGATCCTCAGAACCTAGCTGCACAACAAACTTGAACAACTCCTCAAAACTCTGATTTCCATACCGCAGCCAGCTTAACCATAGCCAAATAGCAGTAGGTATTAAACCTATGAAAAAGCCTAAATATAAAATTGGGTTAGTAAGATGACGATGACGGCGATGTTCCCCAATTAAATAAGGGAATAAAGCTATAATTGGCAAAAAAATCATAAAGCTTCTGACTAAGAAGCCTAAACCTAAACTTAAACCAGCTAGAAAACTCCAAAAATAGCGAGATTTGGGATGTAATTCTGTTTTTATTAAACACCAAATCGCTAAAAGTACCAAGAAAACCATTGGTACATCAGGTGTACTTAAGCGACAGTATTGCAGCCAGAGAAATTCCACACTTAAAATTGCAGCAGCAAGCCTTGCTAATTTTTTGCCTAGCATAATTTCGCCGATTTCATACACAAGCCATAAGCTAAAAATGCCAGCAATCATGCTAGGAAGACGCGCACTAGTATCGCTGATACCAAACAGCTTGTAAGAACTGGCAATTAACCAATAAGGGCCAGGGGTTTTATGATGTGGCTTTTCCCAAGGAGCTATCCAATCACCAGAATCAAACATCAGACGCGCACGCGATGCGTAAAGCCCTTCATCATGTGCCATCAGACTATTGTGCCCAGAATTAAATAGTAATAAGGGCAGTATCCAAACTAACAAACTAAAATAAGTAAATCGCAAAGTTTTTTTAAGGGCGATCGGGAACCAAAATCTAAGTATAATCAAGTAGCACAAACTAATAATTATATAATATCAACTTATGACTAATCAGAAAAGCCTTGCACAAGTTCTAGCTAAAATCTTGTATGGGCAAGCGATGGGTATAGAATTTAATCATTCGTAGGTTGGGTAGAACAACGTGAAACCCAACATGAAGTCTGAATATTTGCGAACCCCTTTTACAGTGACATTTACTTAGTACTTGAAGATTGTACAATCAGAAAAATTGAACAAAGCTTTTGATTTTCCTAATTAACACGATTTATTCAGACATGGGCGCGCACAATGCTAATTCCCCAATTACAAAAAGTTTTAACAACACCTATTATTCAAAAAAGCAGACAAAATAAATCTAGATTAACTGTCATCTTTTGGTACAGTCTAAGTCTAACTTTTGCTGTTGGTTATATTCTTATGGGGTTGCGACAAGCTTTCAGCAGTAAATATATAGTCAGCGACGATGCACGCGAATATATTTTTTGAATGTATCAGCTATCTAATTTAAATAGCAATGCTGCTAAATTACTTGACTTAACAAAAAAAAGCTTCTTCAGTAGTAATTATAGTTAGTACTGAAAAACCAAATATATTACATAATGATTGTGAAAAAATATCTGAAATTGCCGCAATTTTCCAAAAAAGTTCTCCAAAACAGAGATTTATGCAGTTAAGACCGAATCAACGCCTGAAATTAGACGACACAGACGATAAGCTATTCTATGCCTATCCCCGCTTCGTCACCCATGTCGATGAAGGATTTATTCAACAGATAACGGATTTATATCGCGATCGCCTGAAACCCAACACCCGCATTTTTGATATGATGAGCAGTTGGGTGTCTCATCTGCCAGAAGAGATAGAGTTTGACCATGTGGAGGGACACGGACTCAACGCAGAGGAACTAGGACGTAATCCCCGCTTAAATCACTCCTTTGTGCAAAATCTTAACGAAAATCCGCAGCTACCTTTACCAGATGAAGATTTTGATGCTGTTATTAATTGCGTATCTGTGCAGTATGTGCAATATCCAGAAGCAGTATTTTCCGAAATTTACCGCATCCTGAAACCCGGTGGTGTGGCAATTATCAGCTTTTCTAACCGGATGTTTTTTGAAAAGGCAATTCAAGCTTGGCGGGAGGCTTCAGAAGCACAGCGAGTGGAATTAGTCAAAGCTTACTTCGCGTCAATTCCAGGATTTACAACCGCAGAAGTTATAGTTCATAAGTCAACATTACCGAATTTATTACAGTGGTTGGGTGCAGCTGGAGGAGATCCGTTTTATGCTGTTATAGCTTACCGCAATTAAGCCAATAGGTAGGTACTTCACGCCCATTGCACAGGATTTAATTGATAGTAACGTTGCAGTTGCTCATAAAGTGCCGGATGCTGGGATAGCAATTGGTGCGGTTTCTCAAAGAATGTCTCAGTCGCTACGGCAAAAAATTCTGCGGGATTCGTTGCACCATAGCTATCCATCACCGTTTTTACACCTTGTAAAACATCATTACAAAGTTGTTGATATGCTTCTGTCATTACCTTCGCCCAAATAGGATAGTCTGAGTTGCGTTGCAGTATAGGAACTCCTTCAGCTTTACCATCTTCTTGATCTAACTGATGGGCGAATTCATGAAGTACAACGTTATGTCCATCTCTCCAATTAGTAGTGTCTTGTTTCACGTGTTCCCAAGACACTACTAATTGGTCAGTTGTCCACGATTCACCCAGTCTTGCCACACGCCTTTCTTCAACAACATAATTTCCGATGGAAGTCCTTTCCTCAACAAAATAAGCATTGGGATATACCAGAATTGAACGAAGTCTGGGGAAGTACTGCCCACGTTCATTTAGTAGGAGTAAACAGGCGATCGCCGCAAGGGTCAATTTCATTTCCTCCGTCACCTGTAACCCTCTACAGCCAATAAATTGCTTTTCTGCTAAGAAGACTTGAATATGTCCCTTAAGTCGTCTGAGTTCATCGGGAGAGAGACAGGGATAAATGGGAAGATTATTCTCAATAATGGCATTCCAAAGTGGGGGAAAAGGACGATTTTTGAGACGGTTTCTTCGCCTTCTGACTAAAATAGGATTGATTAAAATCCCAGTGATAATTAGCCCAACGATGATAAAGAAAATTATTGTTTTAATCATTGACTTTTGAGCAATTTACATATTTAATTCACTGGTAAGCAGAAAATTTAGATAGAATAATTGTTCTTGTTGTCGGTCACTAAATTAGAATGCGGCTTTTGTCTCTAAGTTCGCCTTTTTATAACGTTTCCTAATAAGAACCTCACCCCGATAAAGCTGTGCTTTATCGCCCCTCTCCTTAGTAAGGAGAGGGGTTGGGGTGAGGTTTTGATTGTACTGTACTTCATGCAGCTGAGAACTGCTATATTTACTGGCACACATCACCTCTATTGAATCAGAATTATGCAAGATTGAACTTTGGTGGAAAGGGTTTTTTGAAGCCCTTGCTCAACTTTGTCAATCAGTTTGTCAAAAGCCTGTTGATCCGCTATCAGTTGTTCTTGAAGAACTTTCTCTAACTCAGGCTTTATTTGCTCACACATATCATCGATTTTTTTGTCACTCAAAAAACTAGAACGAATCCAACTAGGTACATCCACATTTGTCTTGATTACTTCTTGAACGTTCTTGCGATTTAGCTCCATTCCTGCCGCCATAACTGAAGCCCCATATACTAACGCAATAGGCCAGGTTAAATGTCCAGTTAGTATTAAAGTGATGATACTAGCCACAGTGCCTCCACCAATTATTACATTGACGATAAACGCCACTGTCTCAGCAATGATCGCATCTCCAATTCGTAGCTCGGGGTTAACAAAATTTGGGTCAATGCTATCCTCAAATCTTAAGCTGCTTCTAGGTATCTGAAACTTTCGACATATTGGATCGGTTTGTGCGGCTAAATCGGGTTGTATTTTATTGTTAAACCAAGAAGCGCATTGATAATTAATTATCTGCCCAGCGAGATCGCTTTTGAGCCACTGTTCTGCGCGGCTGATCAAAGATGTTTCCAAATCTGCTAAAGTCCGTATTTTGTTTTTTTGCCAATCTTTTAAACCTGGTTTAACTGCATTGACAATCAAACCATCTGTCAAAGGCTTAGTTAGTGATTCGATTAACTCCGGGATATGCCTCTCAATCAAACCTTTAAGCTGATTCAAGGTAAATAGTTTGTTGACTTCTTGTTTAAAAGCAGTAGCACGCAGATCCCATCGTCCTACTCGTGCTAAACCCATTGCAATGCACCGTTCCGGTTCGGGATCAGGGCGAAGCAGCGTTTCTGGTTCGGGAAACATTTCCTGACAAAGAAAGTGGGTAAACTTCATCCGAGATGCACCCCCAGTCATCAGCACAAGTTTCGGTACGATTCCAAGGTTTTCCAGCTTTTCTTTCGCCTCTTTTAAAGAGTCGTGAAACGATCGCACCCAACTATTAAGCTCTAGTTCCGGTAAGGGTTGATTTAAAATTTCCTCCATGATCACTTTATTAACTTGGGGAATAAAATAAATCTGTTCGTTGATCGACTCGAAGCCACGCGCAAAGGATTCAGGATCACTATATAACTGTTCATTAGAAAAGTAATCTTCTTTAGCTTTGCGGCAAGCAAGTTCACAACGAGCTTGGTGATGCGGATATTCCTGAAATACTTTTTCGAGTAATGTTTTTTGCTCGTGGTTGGCGAGAGTACGGGCAAAAATAGCCTTGTCAATTAGGGATGCTCCTAAAGTATTACTCCCGAAATCTATTGGGATTTCTTCTAAGCTTTTAACCAGAGTAAAATCTGTGGTTGAAGAACCAATATCGACAATTAGCACCGATGCCAGAAGTTTGTCATACTCCAGCTTCCCGGCTTCCTTGGCTTGCATGAAAGCAGCCCGCGATTCGGGTACGACATTTAGTCGGGGAATGCCAGCTTCTTGAAGGATCTTTTGGTATTCGGAGCGATCGCTAACTGACCATCCTGAAGGGCAACCAATGTAAAAATAGCTACCTTCCCCACCTTCAAGTTGTCCGCTTTCTTTCAAAAGGCGGTAGTAGGTTGCCACAAAAGTACTAATTGTTTCCCGATATTTGGGATCGTTGTTTGGTTTTTGCTTAAAAGAGATTGTCAGTTGGGTAACGCCAGCTTGAATTAATGCTTGTTCTCCGACAAGATAACCGAGTTTGGGATGCCAAGCAAGAGCTGTAATTTGATTCTTCTTGTTATTAATCTCCAGCATTTGGGGGGGTTCGATGCTTTCCACTATCGCTTTAGCTAGAGCCGTTTCACCGTGTCCCAAATCAAAACCGATTGTTTCTAAAATTTCCATACCCTTATTGTCTATTATTCTCTAGCAGAGGAATATGCTGGCTCAATTACCCGACCGCGCCTAATCAAGCGATCGCCTTTCAACAAAGCCGGAGTTAGAGTGACGTGATCTTTGGTATCGGGGTCGATACTTGGCTCAAAGTCAAAATACCCGCGATCGCTGTGAGGATCATTTGCTCGGTAAATTTGAGCGTTAATTCCCTGAGACATTAAAATCTGTGGCAGAAGTTTGGCAAGTTCATAAGCCATTTGAGGTTTATCAAGTTTTGATGCGCCCATTAGCCTTTGCAGAAAATTCAATAGCTCTGGTAGTTCTTCTATTGCTAGGTCATCTTCATATTTATTCGATTCTTCTACTCTAGCTACTGCTAGATCAATAGTGTTGAGAGCATCGCCAAGGTGATCTAGAAATACTTTGCTATCAACCCGGAGAATAGGTTGAGGTAATTCCAATAGCTTTTCAGACATGGAATTTTGCTGGTTGTTTAAGTCGAGTTGAAGCACAACTTCTAGTCCTAGAAGTATAGAGGCTAATAAGATAGCCATCCATGCACCAGGAGTAGTTTTAGTTAAAGAGAATAAAGAACCTAAGATGCCTATATAAATTATTCCCTGTAGCAGTTTCAACATTAATCTGTTGGCAAAAAAATTTGTAGCTGGGTTAGTAATTCGCCTTTGTTCTGTGGGAGCAACTTGAAGATAATTAGTCGCAGCGAGAGTGGCGATAGACTGTCGCAGCGTATCCAGGAAAAAGGAAGCCAGACGAACTTGAGCCAGATTCAGCTTTTCAATGTAAATTCTTTCAAGATGATCAAGTCGGTTTTGAACCAGCTTAACTATCTGCTCAATGTTGGTTGTGTTATCAATATCTGTCTGGAGTTGCTTGCGTTCTTCGCTAAAAAGTGAAGTGATTGTTTTCATTGCGTTGACTAAGACTTTAAGGTTACTAATAAGGGTGAAATGAACAGTTGTCTGCTGATTTCACTCTCTAATCACATGATGACGGAATAATTCATAATTCATAATTAGGTTGATTGCAGATTACTACCCTAACAAAGGAGGAGCAGAATGTTTATCTGTGTCATTGCAGATTACGGTACAGGAGATCCGGCATTTACAGAAGTCACACAACGTCTGCTGATGGCTTTACCCGATGCCCAAATTCATTTGCTTTCGGTTCCAGCATTCAGTACTTTGGCAACGGGATTCTGGATTGCCCAACTGGGACTTAATCCGGGAAAGAGCGATCGCTTAATTTATCATAACTGTGCCCCTCGTCAAGATGATCCCGAAGCCCGTCGGGACAATGAAGGTGAAGGACTAACTTATGCCCTTTTATCCAATGGTGTAAAAGTAGTGGGTGTGAATGCGGGCTACACCCTCTCCTTTATCAAAGACCATACAAAGGAGTTGCGAGTGGTCAACGTTTCTCGTGGTGGTTCGCAGTTTCGCTCGCGGGATGTGTTTCCTCCGGCGGCGGCGGCGATTATAAGTGAAGATTTTAGCCTTCTGGGAGATAGTCTTTCTCGTGACCAAATCCCAGATGTTCCACCAGATCGAATTGCCTGGATTGATGGCTACGGCAACATCAAAACAACGATTGCGGCGCATACAGTTAACTTCGAGCCTCAAACCAAGATCGTGATCCGAATTGGAGATGTGGTCAGTGATGCGGTGTATTCTGATGGCAGTTTCAAGGTATCTGAAGGAACTTTAGCCTTTGCTCCTGGTAGTTCCGGTTGGTCAAGAGGCGATTCAGGAGAA
Source organism: Nostoc sp. (assembly GCF_054880495.1). Taxonomy (NCBI): domain Bacteria; kingdom Bacillati; phylum Cyanobacteriota; class Cyanophyceae; order Nostocales; family Nostocaceae; genus Nostoc; species Nostoc sp. The sequence goes on along the minus strand of NZ_JBTYKD010000037.1, from coordinate 4,522 downwards.
CCATTGCGCTTTTTAGAGTTATTTCTGCGAGGAGGGAGTGCTTGGGAGCGCTTTGGCCGTCCCCGTGTGAATCAGCAAGTAACTCAAATTGCCTAATAGCCATCCAGTACACCGCAGGCGATCGCAATCTATTCTGGGTAAAAAGTATTCAGAATCAGGATTTCACGCCAAATGGCGGAATTTTTGATGAATCGGTGGCATACCCGGATAACATTTTAGTAACGCCGCTTTCCTCAAAGAAGGCTGCATCCGAAAATCAGCCTGACTAGGAACTCGAAGAAGCCTATGCCCATGCGTCAGACACTCCTGACGATCGGTGAGCCAGCCCCCTGGTTCACAGCCCCTTCTACAACCAATGCTAATTTTCACTTCGACACAATCGCGGGTCGTTACATTGTGCTGTGCTTCTTCGGTTCAGCAATAGTGAAAACAAGCCAGCGCATTCTTGAAGACATCTGGAGCCAACGGGCAGTCTTCGATGACCAAAAATGCTGTTTCTTTGGCGTGAGCGTCGATCTAGAGGATGAGAAGCAGCGCCGACTTCAAGAGCATATTCCGGGCATCCGGTTCTTCTGGGATTTTAATGGAGCCATTAGCCAGCAGTACGGTGCCATTACCCCCGCAGGGAATTACAGACAATTTACGCTGGTGCTCGATTATAGTCTGCGGGTGCTGGCGGTGCTGCCGTTTAACGAGTCACCCGAAACCCATGTGCCTCAGTTGATGGCATTCCTCGCTCAGTTGCCACCCATTCCGTCAGAAGTTCCGGCGGCAGTTCAGGCACCTGTCTTGGTTGTGCCCAGGGTATTTGAACCAAAACTGTGTCAGGCGCTGATTCAGTTCTATGACTTGCATGGTGGATACGACTCCGGCTTTATGCGGGAAATCGATGGTCGTACAGTCCCCGTGTACGATTACGGTCATAAACGGCGGCGGGATCAGGAGATTACCGACGAGGAACTGCGGAATGCGGCGATGCACCGAATTCACGATCGCCTCATTCCCGAAATTTTCAAAGCCTTTCAGTTTCAAGCGACCCGAATGGAGCGCCACATTGTTGGTTGCTATGACGCCCAAACCGGTGGACACTTTAGACGCCACCGAGACAATACCACCAAAGGGACTGCTCATCGCTGCTTTGCGGTGTCATTGAACCTGAATACGGGTGAATACGAAGGTGGATGTTTGCGATTTCCAGAATTTGGTCAGCAAACCTATCAACCGCCTACGGGTGGAGCTGTCGTCTTTTCTTGTTCCCTGTTGCACGAAGCGACACCCATAACTCAAGGACGGCGGTATGTCTATTTACCTTTCCTCTACGATGAAGCAGCAGCTAAAGTCCGGCAGGCAAATCAGCATCTTCTTGGGTCTGCTTTAGAAGAACCAACTAAGGAATAAGGAGAGCTAAACGTAAGACTGAAAAGCTAATTGCAGAATTAAAAACGAATGGAGTCGAAAAATGAGGTTGGTAGAGCGGCATATTATCAAGACAAGCCATCAATTTTACAAAGAAGTTGATGATTTGGCGTGGCGTTCTAAGAACCTGTACAACTATGCCAATTATTTAGTCAGGCTAACAGTTTTGGTAATGGCGGCAAAGTCAACGGCACAAATGGCTCTACTGCTGCGATTACTACGATCGCTTTAGATAGCGATCGCCGTAACTAACTTAGGACTTACGCACTCAAAACCTGAAACCTCCATCCCCCCTAACCCCCCTTAAAAAGGGGGATCTAAAAAGCCCCCTTTTTAAGGGGGTTGGGGGATCTCTTATGCGTAAGTCCTATAACTATATCGCTCAGAGTTCTTGCCTAAGTGATGACTTAGTACAGTTTTGCATAAAAAGCGTAGCGTTTTTAATGTAGGCTATCGCATTGGCATTGCAGGCGATCGCCAAATTTAATTCGTAACGAATTAATAAAATGCTGTACTTAAACCACGTCTATCTTGAAACCTGTAGTTCTTCTATGATCAAAAGGATTTGCCCTCATCCCCCAACGCCTTCTCTCAAATCTGGGAGAAGGGGAGCCACAATTTCAAAGTCCCTCTCCCAGATATGGGAGAGGGATTTAGGGTGAGGGCGGAAACTACAGTTCTCAACTTAGATGAGGTTTAGTTAAGGAAATTTAGCGCAATTTCATTCCACGACTGTTACTGAAGCCCCTTCAATTGATGGAGGTATACCGGGTAACTCCAGACAATATCCAGCACCATACACTGTCTTGATATAGCGGGGGTGACGGGGATCTGGTTCTAACTTGGTTCTCAAGTGGCGAATATGGACTCGAATCGTTTCAATGTCGTCATCGGGATCGTAGCCCCAAACTTCTCTGAGGATTTCACTGGGGGAAACCGTTTGACCGTGGCGTTGCAGCAAGCAGTGAAGTAGCTCAAATTCCAAGTGAGTCAATTTCACCGTGTCATTGAACCATATTGCCTCAAATCTTTCGGGAACCAAAGTCAGTGAGCCATAGTTCAAAATCTCACTATGCTTTGCTGCTTGGGGTATGCGGTCAGTACGCCGCAAAAGTGCCCGCACCCGCGCTAGCATTTCTTCAAGTTCAAAAGGCTTGGTAAGGTAGTCATCTGCGCCAGCATTGAAGCCTTCCACCTTGTTCTGAGTTTGGCTCAAAGCCGTCAACATTAACACCGGAATCTCAGAGGTGCGATCGTCACGACGCAGGCGTTGACAAACGGTAAACCCATCTACTCTAGGCAACATCAAATCGAGCATGATCAAGTCTGGTTGTAGCTGGAGAGCCAGCGCTTGACCTTTAATGCCGTCTTCAGCTTGACTTACATCGTAGCCAGCCATTTCCAAGTTGACGGCAACTAGTTCGGAAATCGCTGGATCATCGTCTATGACAAGAATCCTCGGCATTCTTAAAAAATTTTTACTACTTGATTAAGGATAAATAAGAACCTTTGTATAGATACAAAGATTTTTGAGTCGATTATGAAAAGGTTTTTAAATCTTACATAAATATTAAGATTAAATGACTGTGAAATCAAGACTCAACTACACGAAATCTTATAGTCTATGATGTGTTATACTCCCCCCTACAATCCGTCTTGGTTTTTACAAAACGGTCTGATGATGACTGTATACACCGCTTTGTGGGGAAAACGTTACTGGGAAAGTACTATTCAATTACCAGAACCTTCTTATCATGAGAAAATATTTGTTGGTGGCCAAGGTGTGCCAATTTTTGGCTTGGTTGCTATCCCTGAAAATGCTCATAGCACGATTATTGGTACTTATGGCATTACTGGAGAGTTAGAGACAGAATGGTTTTTGAGAGTGCTAGGACGTAAAGCCTACGCTCAAGGATACGCTGTGGTGTTATTTGATTGGCGTGCCCACGGCAAAACTGCCCAATTGTCGCCGACTCTAACTTCTGATGGACTGTATGAGGGAGAAGATTTTGTTCGCATCGCTGCTGCTGCTAAGGCAATGGGATGTCCAGGGAAATTTTGGTTTACAGGGTATTCTTTAGGAGGGCAATTGGCGCTATGGGCGGTAAAGGTCGCTCTTGAGGTGATTAGGGAGCATGGAGCTTTAGGACTAGAAGATAGCGATATTGGCGGTAGTATGGTAGTTTGTCCCAGTTTGGATTCGGAGCGATCGCTATCTTATCTAGTTACAAAGCCCTTCGGCAGATATTTGGAAGCAGGGATCGCACAGAATTTAAAAAAACTGGCATGGCGAATACATGATGCTCATCCTGGAAGCATTGACCCAGCAGCAATTGAACGCGCGAACAGTATCTGGGGTTTTGATAATGAATTGGTAATTAAGCGACTAGGTTTTTCTTCTGTAGAAGCATATTACCAAGCTAGTAGTGCTTTACAAATATTGCCGCAAATCTCAAAACCGACTTTGATTTTATATGCTGCTGATGACCCACTTTTTGACCCAGCGATCATACCAGAATTGCAAGAAGCCTGCGATCGCAATCCCGTAATAGATTTGTTGCTCACTCAGTATGGGGGTCATGTTGGCTATTTAAGTAGCAAAAATTGCCAGCGCCAAGTACAAGACTCTGACCTGTGGTGGGCATGGAATCGCGTTTTACAATGGTTGGAGCAACAGCGTAATTCGTAATACTCGCCTTCTCTACGAAACGCTACGTGAATGGCAACAAGCAAGCTACGTAATTCGTAATTAAGATTAGTCAGATTAAATCTAATGGGGTATCCTTGGTACGTCTACTGCGTATACAAATGTAAACATGAGAGAGATGGTGAAATAAGAAGCTGGATACAACCAAATCCTAGTTTGATTGCATTCAAACTCTATGCCCTGCCGTATACACTTGCCTACTAATAGCAGCGTGATATTCTGTCCGTCAACATTCTTTAATTCTGTTGATTTCTAATGTTTTTACGCAGGGTAAACGCACCTTATTTTGTATAAAAAATACTTAACAAAAACGCGGGTAACAGGATGAAGATTTTCCACACATAAGAGTGCTGAACCGACCTGCAAGCGGATATCCTAAATGTTAGTCAAGGTTGCAGA
>NZ_JBTYKD010000036.1:0-10742 GCF_054880495.1 Nostoc sp. | reverse complement strand
CGCTGGATGAGAGTAAATCTCCACCAAGTTTGCCTGGATTTGGGGTATCAACCCAAGCAAATATTCCTCTGTAACGCCACCAGTTTGCAATAAACCGTAAACTCTTTGGGTAAAGCTAATACCTTGGGATTTTAACATCTTCTCACCATAGCTGCGGAGTCTGCCGAATACTGCTGACCAAACTAGCTTTGTCAGCAGATGACTGCGATTAACTCTGAGGGTTAACCCGAGTTCCTCACTTGGAAGACGAATTACTTTAATATCAAATTCTGGTGCCAGTTCAACTAAAATACGCAAGACTACTGGATGCATATGCAAATGCAAATGTCCATCTACATGAGAGAGAGGCAAACCAGTTGAACGGTATTTTTCTAACTGGGCGCGAATTTCTTGCCGTAGTTCTTGCCGGGTTTCCCTGACAAATTGATAGCGCAATCCGGCGCTCAATGGACTGTTGGAAAAGTTACCTTGTTTATCAACTAAATGGGGTATTTGCTCTGCCGATAGGACAGAGCGCCCACAGATCAATACAAGATGTAGACCAACAGCTAGGTTTGGGTGGGCATTTGCCAAGGTGACAGCCTCTTTTGCAGCATCAGCGCTCACCATCAGGCTGGTACTCGTTAGTACTCCTTGTTCATGTGCTTTGATAATTGCTTGATTAACTCCTTCGGAGAAACCAAAGTCATCACCATTGATGATGGCGAATCGCTTTGCTTGCATAGGTTTTGTATTTTTTCTGATAATTTAGCTATTGACTGATATTTGGCTAGGTTAGCTCTAAAAAGAGCAACCAATTACTAACCAACAACTACTGATTCGGCTTTAGCAGTTGCTTGGGTGCGACGATCTTTTAAGTAGGAGAAAAATTCCCGCCCTTCACGCAGGCGGCGCACTAACATTTGAGGATCGGTGAGCATTTCAGTGACAATTGGGATAATCGCTCTGGGACGGAAGTAGAACTTCCGATACATCTTCTCAACTGCATCCTCAATTTCAGCACTGGAGAGATTTGGATATTGCAGTGTGGACATTTGAATTCCTGAACTGGCAATTAAGGAATTGTTGCTAAACCAATTATTTTCTTGTGCTTGACGATAAAGTTCTGTTCCGGGATAGGGAGCTGCGATCGAAACCTGAATTGTATGAGGACTAATATCGCAAGCAAAACGGACTGTTTCCTCAATTGTTTTTTGGGTTTCATCGGGTAAACCAATGATAAATGTACCGTGTACGGTAATGCCAAGTTTATGACAATTGTCCATAAACTTCCGCGCTACTTCTAGCTTGACTCCTTTCTTAATCCCATCCAAAATTTGCTGATTGCCAGATTCAAATCCTACTAAGAGTAGCCGTAAACCATTATCGCGTAGTTGTTTGAGAGTGTCATAGTCTAGGTTTGCACGGGCATTGCAACTCCAAGTCAGTTTGAGTCGTTGCATGTGTTCGCTAATTGCGATCGCACGATGTTTGTCTATAGTAAAGGTGTCGTCATCAAACATATATTCTCGCACTTTGTCGCCGAAGAGAGCTTTAGCTTCTTCCATCTCGCGCCCAACTGCTTCTGGGCTTTTAGTGCGGTATATGTGTCCACCAATTGTTTGCGGCCAAAGGCAGAAGGTACATTTTGCCGGACAGCCCCGCCCAGTGTAAAAGGAAATGTATGGATGCAGTAAGTAGCCGATAAAGTATTTGGTAATATCTAAATCACGGTGATAAATCGGCAATACACTGGGCAGAGAATCCCAATCGTGAATCAAGGGGCGGTCTTCATTATGACGTATATTACCCTGGCGATCGCGGTAGCTTAGACCTGTGATTTCCTCCCAAGATTTACCTTCTGCTAATTCCTTGCAGGTATAATCAAATTCGTGGCGACACACAAAGTCAATAATTGGGTTTTCAACCAACGTCTGCTCTGGTAATACTGCTACGTGCGCTCCAATCAAGCCAATCTGGATATCAGGGTTTTGAGCTTTGATTGTCTCGGCGCACTTCACATCATTAGGCAGCGAAGGCGTGCTGGTGTGCATGATAATTAGCTCGTAATCTTGAGCAATTTTGATGACATCTTCGACTGTTTGGCCATGTGGTGGTGCATCGATAAGCTTACTACCAGGTACAAGGGCTGCGGGTTGCGCCAGCCATGTCGGATACCAGAAGGAAGTAATTTCGCGCTTGGCTTGGTATCGGGAACCTGCTCCACCATCAAACCCATCGAAGGAAGGAGGACTGAGAAACAAAGTTTTTTTCATAGATATATTTCCTTATATATAGTTCGGAGCTTCTACCTAACACTTCTTTAGGATAAAACCTCAAAAGTAGCATAACCGATCGCAGTCCAATGTGAATCAAGTTTTCAATATTACCTGCTTTCAGTACTGGCTTCGCCATTTTCCAGAAAGTTTGACGATAGTGACTAAATATGCGTATTCGCAGCAAAATATTCGTTAAATAAGTTTAACCTTTGCGTCAGTCTTAACAATTTACGGTTTATCGAATAGCCCAAAGAAACCTCGCCCTGGTTTTGCTACGCAAAACCTGTCCATCTCCTTATCAAGGAGAGGGATGTCAGTTAGAACAGGGTGAGGAAGGGGCTGGGGGAATTTATTATCTATAATCTTGGTTTTGAATGCTCCTCAAACGAGCAGCATCACGAATGTTATATTCCGGTCGAGTAAAGCGATTTAGCTGCATTTCAAAGAAATCTCGATTGGCTTGTAAATGATTAATATTTTGGTCATCTAATGGATATAAAAGTGCAGTTCGTAAGGCTTGAATTACCGCAGAAGTGACACAGTACATTGACCGTTGAAAACCAACTCCCAACTGAATCAACATATCTTCTTCACCTCGGCAATGTTGGCTGTAGTAATCAACAAGATATGGGGGCAAAAAATGCAGCATATCTTGCATTAATAATGTGGGGGGAATGCCAGCAGTACCCACTGGAAATACATCAGCGTAAAGAATGCCATAGTGAAAGTCTTTTTGGTCTTCTGGTACTTGACGCGCTTGAGCATTATAAGATTTTGTGCCTCGAAAGGGTGCAGTGCGGTAGAAAACTGCTTCTACATAGGGTAATGCGGCTTCATATAGCCACATGAAACCCTTAGATTTGGGGACAATTTCATAGCATTCGCCACGAATATAAACGTGATGGTAAATGGGACGACCTGCGATCGCAAATATACCATTAACTATGAAGCTCATGGCCTCTGGGACGCTGCTAATTGTCCCTTCATCATAGCGGTCGGACATTTCAAAGAATACCGGGGCCATGATTTCCCAGAATAAGCCCAGATTAGCGTAGTATGACATCTGGCGGCACTGTTCCAAAAACATATCGGGGAACAGCTTGTAAAGTCCCAGCATTACGGGATTCCCTTGGAAGTAAGCTTTAATTGCCTTGTCAGCGTTGGCTTTGTATTCTTCTGAATCTAGATAAGGGTCAAATTGCCCACCCATCCCTCTATGCCACAACATCGCCCGCATACAAGCTTCCGCAAATTCCATGTTAATGCGATCGTGGAACAAGTGATGCAACAACTTCGGCATTTTGAAAGTTTCACCCTTCTCAATAAATGCCAAAAGTTCTGGATGTGCAGTAGCTTCGCCGCGCCAAATTCGTAAATCGGCATCATCGCCAGCATAATGATTATGCAGTTCTAAATACTCTTTCGGCAAGAAGTATTTAAAGAAAGGCAACGGGTTTAAAAATTCCTGTTCAGCAATATAAAGTAGGTCACGCCAGTAAAAATCCATCGGCACAGCATAAGCTTTATATAAACCGATGATTTGCATCAAATTTTCTGGGGTATCGGGTAACATTGCACCGCCTGCTTCTAGGCGATGGATTACTTCAGCAAATTCGTGCTTTGAAGGAGGTAATTTAATTGCTGTCATGGTAATCGTAAATTGGTAGAGACGCGATTTATCGCGTCTTGGGGATAGGTTTTGAGAGGTGATTTATCGTGTCTAATGGGATAGGTTTTGAGAGGTGATTTATCGTGTCTAATGGGATAGGTTTTGAGACGCGATAAATCGCCGTCTCTACAAGTGTTTTGATTGATTTCCTATTTCACCGCTACTTCAGATATGACGGTTCTTTCCAAAGAGGGAATTGCAGCCACCATTGTTGTAGTTGTAGATTCACTCCAACGCACTAACCAAGTGGGTTGTACTCCCAAAAAGATGATAAAAGCTGCCAAAATTAAAGCTGGTATTTTCTCAGACCATAAAACTTTGGGATAGTAAGCTAAGTTATCGAGTCTGCCAAAACAGGTGCGGTTGAGGAGAATGACGAAATAAACTGCGGTTAATCCACTAGCTACTACACACAAAATTGTCGAAATGGGAAAGACAGAGAAACTACCTTGAAAGACGATAAATTCTGCAATGAATCCTGTTAAACCAGGAATACCAGCACTAGCCATACCACTTAAAACTAGTAGCGCACTAATTAGGGGTAAACCGCGTATGGGACTCATCAAACCATTGAGTTTATCTAACTCGCGGGTACCAACTTTAGCTTCCACGACTCCCACCAAATGGAAAAGAATCGCCAAGATGATACCGTGGCTAAACATTTGGGCGACTGCACCTACAAGTGCTAAAGGAGTACTGGCGGCAGCAGCTAGCAATACATAACCCATGTGACCGATGGAACTGTATGCTACCATGCGCTTGATATCTTTTTGAGCGATCGCAATTACTGCCCCATAAATAGCGCTGACTGCTCCCCAAATCGCCAGATTCGGTGCAATAATACTCCAAGCATGGGGAAACATACCCAACCCAAATCGTAGCAATCCATAGGTTCCCAGCTTTGCTAACACGCCACCAAGAAGAATAGCAATTGGTGCTGAAGCCTCAACATAAGCATCGGGTAGCCAAGTATGGAAGGGAATTAAGGGAATTTTAATCCCAAAACCTAATACAATTCCTGCTAGTAAAATGATTTGTTTGGCTATTGACAAGTTTTCTGTAGAGACTGCATCAAAAGCAAAATTGGTAGAACCACTCAGCCACACCATACCCAAGAATGTCGCCAGAATTAAGGCTCCTGAAACAGCAGTATAAATCAGGAATTTAATCCCAGCATAACCCCGTTTTTCTCCTCCCCAAATTGAAATCAGTAAGTAGAAGGGGATTAATTCTAGTTCGTAGAACAGGAAGAATAGCAGCAAATTCTCTGCGAGGAAAGCACCTGCAACTCCTCCACTAACTAATAAAATCATTGAGTAGAATAGCCGGGGGCGTTCAGTTTCTTTACTACTACTGTAAATAGCAATCCAGGTGAGCAGGCTATTTAACACCAACATCAATATAGAAAGCCCATCAACACCTAATTGATAGCTCAAACCAAGGGTTTTATTCCAGGGCAAATACTCTTGAAATTGCATTCCTGGATTGCTGATATCAAATTTTAGTAGGATAAAAAGGTTCCAAAAGAGAACTATCCCAGCAAAAATTAATGCTGATAACCGAATGCGATCTTTAGGGATATTTAGAGGTAGTACCGCGATGAAAATAGCAGCGAAAATTGGCAGCCAAATCAAGATACTTAACATGGTAATTTTGTCCTTTGTCTTTTCCTCGTTCCCAGTCTCAGACTGGAAACGCACTTCATTGCGGCTCTGCCGCGAATTCATGAGGCAGTATGAATTTGCATTCCCAGTCTCCTACTGGGAACGAGATTTAAGTACAAAAAAGCTAGCCTACTATACTGATTTTGCCAGTATCTAAATCGTAATAAGCTCCGACTATTTTCAGCTTTTCTGCCTTGATTAACTCAGATAAAACTGGCGATGATTTCAATTTTTTAATTTGTGCTAAAACGTTTGCTTTACAAGCGTTTTCTAACTTATCTCCTGATTTTCCTTTTGAGCTTTCCACACTCGGTTTAATCGCCTCAAGTAAACTTCCGATTTGCCCTGGTACTTCAGCACCTTTGATTGCGGCATCTACCGCACCACATCTTTCATGTCCCACTACCATAATGACTTTAGAACCTAATACTAAACTGCCAAATTCTAGGCTACCAATTTCTTCTCGTGTGGCAATATTACCAGCTACACGACAGACAAATAAATCTCCAAGTCCTTGGTCAAAGACAATCTCTGAAGGTACCCGTGAATCTGCACAACTGAGAATAGAAGCAAAGGGCTTTTGACCTTTGGCAACTTCGGCTAAACGTGAATATGTTTGGTGTGGATTAAGACGTTTTCTGTGGGCAAATCTTTCATTCCCATCTAATAACTCTTGCAATGCTTTATCGGGGCTAATCTCATCTTCTGCTGGGGCTTTTTGGGCTGCAAGTAAGTTTGAACTAAGTCCAGCTGTCAATACACCTGTACCGATCGCACCTGCACTAAACTTGAATAAACTTCTTCTGGAAAGATTGATCTGGCAATGTTGTATGCTCATGAAATTATCCTCACAATATTAACTAGTTCGTAATTATTGGCGAAACACTCCCTTGTAATTGTCTTTATTCGTAGTCGTTACCTGTTGAGATTTAAATCCCCAACTAATTAAATTACGAATTCCGAACTTGTACTGAGCGCAGCCGTTGGCGCAGCCTCTCGTAGAGAAGTATTACGAATTATTTTGCTACCCAAGTGTCGAAATTTGAAAAACCAAATTTAAAAACTGCACTCCCCAAAACGGCCAAGTTACCCACATTCCTAAAATGCCTACTCCTAAAAGAACAGTTAAGGCATAAAATTGGGTTTGTCCAGAGGTGCTGTATTTGAGACTTTCGCCACCTAATAGGGAAAATAAACCAACTAAATTAACGATGCCATCGACTACAAAGCGGTCAATCATATCGGCAAGTTGGGAAATTTTGGCAACGCTGAAAATTATGGTAATCCGATAGAGTTTTGGGGTGTAAAAGTCGTATGCCAATAAGTCTTGTAAACCTTGCCAAGGCAGGCGAATCGGCTTAGGAATATTCCCTAAATAAATCACGCCAGTGATGCTGCAACCGAAAATACTCGACCAAATTAAAAGTAGTGCAACATCTTTATTTAAAGTTGCCCAATCGGGTAAAATTGATAAGCTTTGCAACACTAAAGTAAGATGTAGACTGACACCAAGTAAAATCATCATTGGCAAAATCATCGGCCAATGTGCTTCCGGCGATCGCTGACTCATTTGTGTAGGTTTACCACCAAAAATCAAACCGAATTCTCTGGTTAAACTCACGGCTGTTAGAGTATTTACCGCTATCACTACTCCCACTAACCAAGGTTGCGTTTCCCACAACGCATCTGCTAGTTCCATCAACGCCCAAAAGCTACCCAAGGGTGGAAAACCAATTAATCCCAAAGTCCCGACGATAAAGGCTATTGCGGAAATCGGGCGACGTGTCCACAATCCGCCTAATTGGGTGACATCTTGGGTGATGCTATTCCAGATAATTCCCCCAGTACTCATCACTAAAAGTGCTGCGGATATGGCATGGGTGAGTACTAATAACAATGCCGTTTCGGATTGTTGCATTCCCACGGCGATGAATACTAAACCCATGTATGCACTCACAGAATAAGATTGGCAGCGTTTAAGATCAATTTGAGCGATCACAATTAAAGAAGCACCCAACGCTGTCACAACCCCAATACCCACCATTGCAGAGGAAACTAAGGGCGAGATAGTTAACACAGGTTGCAATTTAATCAGCACCCATGCACCACTAGCGACTACTACCGAGTTCCGCAAAATTGTACTGGGAACAGGGCCTTCCATCGCTTCATCCAACCACAAATGCAGGGGGAACTGGGCACATTTGCCCATCGGACCAGCAATTAAGGCTAAACCTACGAGTGCCATTGTTGTTGGGTTAACATTTGCAGTCGTCGCCCACTGCGCTAGTTCTGTGTAATTCCAAGTTCCGGCGAGAGGCCATAATGCCAACACGCCCATCAGCAAGAATAAGTCTCCTACCCGCTTGGTTAAAAAAGCATCTCTCGCACCTGAGACTACCAACGGCTGGCTAAACCATAAGCCCACTAAGAGGTAGGTTCCCAGTGTGAGGACTTCCAAAATTACATAGCTGAAAAACAGGTTATTACACAGAACAAGGGCACATAATCCCGCTTCAAATAATCCCAACAAAGAATAGAAGCGTCCCCAACCCCAATCCATTTCCATGTAACCGATCGCATAAATCTGTGCCAGCAAATTCAAGCCACTAATCACAACCAAAGCGCCGACACTCACTGAAGAAATTTCTAAAGCAATGGTTAAGTCTAAACCAGCCGTAGATAACCAAGGAATAAATACATTTTGGGGTGGCTGATTCCAAGTTGCTTGTAAAGCGATGCCACTATGTACAAATGCCAAAAATGTCATCACCAAGTTTACATAACCCGCCGGTCTTGGCCCCGTTTTCCGAATGATCCCCGGCGACCAAGGCACGGCTAATAAGCCACCTATTAAGGCATAGCAAGGAACTAGCCAAACAGTCTCAAGTAGAAACTGAGCCATCAACTTACCTCTACATTTTCATCAAAAGTTTAGGGTTTTGAATCAACTGGCGTTGATCCCAGTTAACCCAGCGACCGCAGATAATGCAAATTTATCTTTGTTTAATTTTGTTAGAAACAGCTTACCGTTATATCTGTCAAAATGGAATTACTTTATCTAAATAAATTTGAGATAATTACTCTAATTAATTCTTATATAATCGACTATTTGATTAATGAATAATAGCTATTGCTTTTTATCTATGAATTGAGCGTGATATTAATCAATGGTGATCATTAGTTTTATGAATTGATATAAGTAGCGGCGCACAGCTATAGCAATCCTGAATCAAACGCGCAGAAACAAGATCCCCGACTTCTTTAAGAAGTCGGGGATCTGCGGCTTGCAATTCTCACAAATCAAATAGGATTGCTATAGCTGTACATTAGTGTCAACTTAACGTGAAAGCTCAGTCTGATAGTACAATTGAAGAATTGCATAAAGGCTGAAAGTGTTGATTTTACGATGGTTAGTGCGTTCTTCGTGGGGGATGGTAGCGATCGCGATCGCTACTGGATTCTTGAGTGGCGGTAGTAGTGCTGGCTTGATTGCCTTAATTAGCCATGCTGCTAGTAATAGTTCCGCTTCCCGGCTCACATCGATAATTTGGGGTTTTGTGGGGCTAGCAATAGTTGCACTGATTACCAGTATCATTTCCCAAGTGATGCTGATTCGCCTTTCTCAGAATGCAGTTTTGAAATTACAGATGGGTTTGAGTCGCCAAATTCTCGCTTCAAAGTTGAGTCATCTGGAACGCTTAGGGAATCCTCGATTATTGGCAACTCTCACAGAAGATATTCAGGCGGTTGCTAATGCTGTTTATCAGATGCCTTTCATCTTTATTAATTTAGCGATCGTTTTGGGTTGCGTAGCGTATATAACTTGGCTCTCTTGGTTAGTATTATTGATGGTTTGTGCGATTTCAGTAGTAGCCATCGGTAGTTGTCAGTGGCTACTCAACAGAGGAAGGAAATTGCTGGCTCTAGCTCGTGAAGATGAAGATCATCTATTTAAACATTTTCGCACCATTACCGAAGGAGTTAAGGAACTCAAGCTAAACTACAGGCGGCGTGAAGACTTTTTAGAAGAAAAACTCCAATCAACTGCTACCGAATTCCGTCATCACAACGTTAACGGTCTAACCCTTTTTGCCATAACTACAAGCTGGGGTCAACTCGTCTTCTTTTTTGCCCTCGGTTTCGTACTGTTTGTGTTGCCTAATCTGCTAGCCATCAATAGCGAAACTCTTTCTGGCTACATTTTGACCTTCACTTACTTGGTGTTACCAATGGATAACATCATCAGTAAACTTCCCCTATTAAGCAAAGCCAGCATTGCCTTGCAAAAAATCGATTCATTGGGTTTATCTCTAGCTAGTCGAACTGAAATATCCACTGTTCCACCTCCGATTAAATCTGACTGGCATAGCTTGAAATTTCAAAGTGTTACTCACACTTACGACACAGTTAAAGAAGACAATAGCTTTATTTTTGGCCCCATCGACTTGACACTTTATCCTCAAGAATTAGTCTTCGTTGTCGGCGGAAATGGTAGCGGTAAATCTACCCTAGCGAAACTAATTACTGGACTTTATATCCCTGATGACGGCGAAATTTGGTTCGATAATGAGTTAATTAGCGAACAAAACAGAGAATGGTATCGTCAGCATTTTTCCGTAATATTTTCCGACTTTTATTTATTTGAAGAACTTTTAGGATTAAAAAATTATCACTTGGATGCTCAAGCGACAAAATATTTACAACAACTGCAACTAGACCATAAGGTGAAAGTTGAAAATGGGCAACTTTCCACCACAGCACTTTCTCAAGGACAACGAAAACGACTAGCTTTGCTCACAGCTTACTTGGAAGATCGACCAATTTATCTATTTGATGAATGGGCAGCCGATCAAGATCCAGTATTCAAGGAAATATTCTACACTCAACTTTTACCAGAACTGCGATCGCGGGGCAAAACAGTGCTGGTGATTAGCCACGACGATCGCTATTTTCATTTAGCAGACCGAATTATCAAACTTGACTATGGACAAATAGAGTATGACAAAACTTAACCAAGCGCATTGGGTTAAGGCAGAGCTGTTTCATTTTTCATTTAATTGAACCACAGATGTTGTAGGGGCACAGCATTGTTGTGCCCCTACCGCGTGGTCTATTTAAGACGAAAATTTCTGTAAGAATAGCGATCGCCAC
>NZ_JBTYKD010000035.1:0-10240 GCF_054880495.1 Nostoc sp. | reverse complement strand
CATTTTTTAATTAATGTTCCATCTTTTAACGTATATACCTCAGAATTTTTACAAAAATTATTAATTTTATCAACACAGATTAGTATGTAGTTAGTTTCTCTTAACCTCATCGATTAGTCAAGGTAATAACTGAAGCTCACTAAGTAAGCTGCAAAAGCCCTAAAGACAAGCATTAGGGCGTAGTATAGCCAAGAAGAAAATTCACAAAAATATAAAATTTATTGAAAACTTTATCATTACCATTATATTTACCTTATTTTCTTCAGGTTTTCCACGTAGATTGTATGCATTGCAGTATAAGCCTACAGCAAAATAGTGGGGTATGCGTAGGTATTGCATTAGGTCTTTGATAAGCTGTTCCACATTTAACTTGCTCCCATTAGGGCGGGCAAGACTTCGGCGTGAGCGCTCAGCCGAACGCTGCCCACCCCCTGACGGGGCGACAAAGATAGCTAGGATACAGATAAAATCAGTCTTATAGCCCTCTGTCCCTGTTGATAATACTTACACTTATTAGAATTTAATCTTAATAATAACCCGACTAATTCTTTACAATTGTCTACAAAATTAATCCAAGTTTGCCCATATAACCCAATATAAAAACTACTATGTCGTCTTTCGGTACGCCCATATTCTTTAATACGACCCACGTATTTATGTACACCTTTACGTTTAATTTCTTGCCCTTGTATTGTGGCAGAAGTGTAAGCAATTGATATCAATAAAATTATAGATATTAACCGCTCACCCGATACTTTAGTATCTTCCAAATTATAACCACCCTTCTTAAAGTCTCTAAACATTTCTTCAATATCAAATCTTTTTTTATACGTAGAAATTGCTGATTCTAAAGTATCTAAGTTTGTTAAAATAAACCATGCTTCTTCCGGTGATACTCCCAAGATTTTACGTTTCCATTTACAGGCTAAATTAAAACCTCGTAACCCCTTAGTCTTTGTCACCTTAACTCCTTTGAGAAAAAAGGAAATACCAGGGAACAGTCCTAAATCATCTAGTTCTAGCCAAATATCTGTTTCTCTTTCAATAAAGTGATTCTTCTTTAGACGTAAACAAAAATATATTTTCTGCTCACAGAGCCAGTTTGCTAGCTTGACTGAACAAAATTCTCGGTCTCCTAATACACAAACATGATATTTATTAAAAAGTGGTAATACTTCCGATAAAATTGTTTTTTGTTCATCCAAATTGCTACTACCCATTTTTGATAATAACTCAAAATATATTGGAAAGCTTCTTTTATCCCAAATTACACTAACCATAAACAGATTTATACAACCCGCGAAACTTTGCCACGGGGATACTCCCCGGTGGCAAGATTTCGCCAATTTGTGCGGTCAATTGCTAGATAAATTATTTTTTGAGGTTCAAAATATGTTGATAACCATGCGGTAACTATTGGGAACCAATTTTTTTTGATAGAAAGATTTGGTAATGACAAAAATCTCTGAAGCCTCTTTCTTCTACTTTCAAATGTTATAGGAATTGGGTATTGCATTGGCCAAAGCTTCTAAACTGACTTTTTTAATCGATTGCAGCACAACTATCACAATTTGCAGCAAGAGATATTCGGCAGTACTCAGTTGACTTTTGAGATGTATTTGGTAGAATTTAGGTAACATTATCAATAGATAGGTCTTCTTGACAAAACTAGACCTATCTTTTTCTACTATAAATTACTGCATTCTTTACCTCATAAGCTTTTTAGCCTATTTCGTCGCCCCGTCAGCTTTTGACCACACTCTGGGCACAATGCACTTTTCTCCTTTTTACCTACTGATAGAATTAGGGCTTGACCCTCTTGTAGACTTGATTCTACTACTTCAGGCAAATTTAAGAGTTAGTTATTATTCGTCTCATAATTTATTTTATTAAACATTATTCCTAATAATTTTAATATTTTAGCACGCTAAGTACGCAAGAACCTATACTCTAAAGACTTAATACAGGCAGTAGATATTAAAGGTGATCAAATCCGAGTCCGCAGCCTCATCTTTTTCCTGGATAGTAATCTCGATCGCGCAGCGCAGGTCAAACCTTCTTAAAAAACCTTTTTATTTTCTCCTAATCCCCTCAAAACTCACATCAAGAATTAGTAAAGGAGATAGATGACATTCGCTTGCTGCGAAGCACCCATCCCCGAATAGCTGCCCAGATGATGAACCGGTATCTAATCATTTAAGTATCAGCTGAGATATATTAATTGTCACTGGGATAGATACTGATTTTCAACATATCTACAAAAAGATAGTTACACAATTACTGTTGTTTACCCTTTCTTACATCCCCCATCGCCAATAGCGCCGTTCCATAAGCAGCTTCGGTATACACTGACGCTACTACAGGAACCTGCAAATTACGCGCCCTAATTGCAGTCCAAGTGTCATTTACCGCGCCACCACCAGCAGTATAAACACGGATAAACTTATCTGCGCCCATTTTTTGTAATAATTCATACCCTCGTGCTTCTATACGGGCAATACTTTCTAACAACCCATGGAGAAATTCCACTCGGTTATCTGGGCGTGGTTCCAAGCGTGGGGCTAAATTAGGATCATTAATCGGAAAGCGATCGCCTACTTTCAATAATGGATAATAATCTAACTCGCTGGCTTTTGATAGATCAATCTCACGACTAAGGCTTTCTAACTCAGCGTTTGTGAAAAATTGCTTAAGTACTGCACCCCCAGTATTAGAAGCACCACCAGTCAGCCACAAATCACCCAACCGATGGCTGTAAATTCCATATCGCGCATCTTCTACACGGGTACGACTTAATAACTTTAGTACCAACGTTGAACCAAGGGAAGTCACGGCTTCACCAGGTAATTTTGCCCCACTGGCGAGAAAAGCGGCAATACTATCAGTTGTACCAGCACACACCAGACAATCACTGCGTAAACCGAACTTATCCACAATTTCAGGGCGCAATTCTCCAATCGGAGTCCCAGGAGGTAAAACTTTGGGTAGCTGAATCGGTATTTGCAGGAATTCTAGCCATTCTGGGTATTTCAACTCTTCCACGTCATAACCCAGCTTTAAAGCATTATGGTAATCGCTAATAGCCAACTGACCATGTAGGAGAAACGCCAGCCAATCTGCTTGATGCAGGAAATATCTAGCTTCACTAAAAGCAGGTAATTGCCTCATCCACAAAAGTTTGGCCAAGCTGGAGGTGGCACTCAACACGGTATGGTTGGGGGGTGCTATACTCCTCAAATGCTCTAACACCAATGATCCCCGCGCATCGTTATACAAAAGTGGTGCATCTGTTGGATTGCCAGCAGCATCGACCAGCAAGACGGTGGAAGAAGTACCATTAATTGCGATCGCTTTAATTTCTCGCCGCAATTCTTCAGGTATTTGTTCCACCAGCACAAACAAAGCCTCCTGCCAAATTTTTGGCATAATAGGCGCTGGTGAATCCTGGAAGGGATATCGCACCTCAGCCTGGATACAAGCAGCTTCCTCGTCAATCACCACACCCCGTGCGCCAGATGTACCGAAGTCGATACCCAAATACAAATTCATATTTTTTATAAATTTTTATAATGGAGAATAACTAACGACTACTGACTATTAACTGCTTTTGTTGCATCTTGTAACAAGATATTCCCCAATCTAGGCAAAACAAGGAAAAGTAGTAAACGAACTGTTCAAAATCTATTCAGGTTAGGAGGTTTTCAGCCATGCCTATCTTAGATACTCTGTACATCGCTCAGGTGTCTTCCATCTCAGATACTCAAGTCTACATCGCTCTAGTTGTGGCGTTGATCCCAGGAGTTCTAGCTTGG
The DNA here is from genome assembly GCF_054880495.1 of Nostoc sp. Lineage (NCBI taxonomy): Bacteria > Bacillati > Cyanobacteriota > Cyanophyceae > Nostocales > Nostocaceae > Nostoc > Nostoc sp. The sequence continues at coordinate 6,428 of NZ_JBTYKD010000035.1, read as the reverse complement.
CGATTAGCCACAGAACTTTACAAATAACGCTACATGTGACACAGTTAAAAAGCTAATAATCCTGGCAGTACGGGGTGCAATTTCTATACCTTGTGGCTTTATGCCATAAGTAGTTAGAAACCTTGCACTTACGTAAGCCAGGTTATTTTTTAATTATTGCAATACTTGTAGCTATTTGCAAAAAATGAAGTAATATGACAGCTAAATCAAGCAGTAATTACCGCCAGAGTGCTTTTACAGTGCTTCCCTTCACTAAGCGAGGTTATTCTTTAGCATCATGAACGCGATTCAACCTTCCAGACCACCGTTAGAACCTATACAAAAACGCCGGCTCATTCCTCGACCAAAACGGCATCTTCGTCAACGTTCTTACCAAGTGATGGCACTAGAAAGCACAGCCAAAATAGCGGTTAATCTTGTGATTACAGCTGTTGCAGCATCAGCTTTAGCACAACTTTTGTCTTATCATTGGTCACAGCAACAAAAGTTAGGAGAAATTAGTACTGAAGTCAAGCTGATGGAAGAACATGTCAATGGTTTGCAGGCGGAATTTAGCCGTAACTTCGATCCTCAGCAAACTAAAACTATTATGCAACAACAAGGATACCGATTTGATCCTAGCCAGCGTCGGGTGGTGTTGATGAATCACGATCGCCGAGAAGATGAACAAACAGACTCATTACCCTAAGACAAATAGCGAATTTGAGATTATTTAGGCTTCTTGTGATTCGGGCTACGTATAAATCGGGTGTTAATTTATATTATTGCTAATAAATAATGGTTAATAGCTAATTCAATAATTAGCTATGTAGTTATCATCTATTAGTCATTAGTAATACAGCGTTGCTAAACTCTAATTCAAAATTTAATAATTTATTTTGAATTTTGAATCTCCCAGAAGGACTAATCTACCAAATAGGACGCTGATCAGATAGGAGTTCGTTTAGCCAATTTTCAAGTTGTAAACGTAAACGATAACCAGTAATATCCTTACTGTTGCCGATAGAGGGCAGTTGAGTCAGGGCGCGACGATAATCAGCGATGCCTTCTGTACGAGACGCTACGCGAATGGCGAGCTTCTCTACGAGACGCTCCGCGAACGCTAACGCATAATTCCAGTCACCCCAAAGATGGTAAGTTCTGCCGCGTTCAGCCCAGATATGACCTTCTAGTTGACCGAAAAGCAGTGCTACCTCAAAATTCTCAATTGCCTGATCATATTGCTCCAAGTCACGCCAAGTAATGCCTCGATTAATCCACGCCCGGATATAGTAAGGATTGAAATCAATCGCTTGATCGTAGTCGGCAAGTGCTGCTGCTAGTTCTCCACAAGTCGCGTAGTAATTTGCCCGGTTATTATAAGCACTAGCCAAATTGGGATTAAATTTAAGGGCGGTATTATAGTCGTAAAGCGCTTTTTGCGTTTCACCACTTTGGAAATAAATCAGCCCCCGCTTGTTGTAATCAACGGCATTATAGGGATAGCGGTAAATTAGTTGGGTTAAAAGTGCGATCGCCTCAGTATAATCTCCTTCTTGAGCCAACCTGAAACCAAAAGAGCGTAAGTAGTTATCCCCTAAAGTCGATTCGCTGCGATCGTTTTTGCGATGTTCTTGGGCTTTATTTGTACTATTTAGTACAAAATTGTATTGTCTACTTTGCTGGTCATCGTCAGCTAAAAATGAGTGTATATTCATCTTTCCCTGCCTGAAATCTCTACTTTGTGAAATTAAATTCTAGTTTTTTCTTGCTAGTGGTTTTACCACTGTGTTTATTCTTAAGGTATTTATAGCTACTTGAAAGCTATCTGAAGAGAGAACTTAACCTAATCGCACAAATAGAAATCTAGGCCCTAAATAAACAATTGCTCTTCAAACCTAATCATGGATACTTAATCCTGAAGGTGAATTCCAGAAATAGCAGATGTCAATCTCAAAGACTAGTCAAGTAGTGAGAGCGACAAATTGGTAGAATGCCAAGAAGCCGTTCATTAGATACGGGGACTGGGGACAAGGGCGACAAGGAAAATAACCCATGCCCAATACTTCGACTTCGCTCAGTACAAGTGCCCAATACTTCGACTTCGCTCAGTACAAGTGCGCAATGCCCCAATCGCTAGATTTAATTTTTAAGTTTTGAGAAATTTTCCAATGACAACTGCAATTTCCTATCCCAATGCTCCTGATTTAGCAACCGATGATTACATTGTTATCGGCTTGGCAACCTGCTTCGTCAAAGAAGATGGAGAAGTTTATCAAATCGAAGTTATAGAACCGATTCCCTCTGCGGCTTTGGAAGCGCTTTTAAAGGGCATCCCTACCTCCTATAAGCTGGCTCATGCAACGACTTTGGGAACTGTGCTGCATGGCGATTCACAACTGGCACCAGACGGCTTCCCAGAGTCGGCTCAGTTTGGAGAGGAATTTGTGCCACGGGCATTTGCAGCAGCTCGTACTTACAAACGTCGTGAATCTGCAAAATCCCTGATTCCTTTAGGTACAAACTACACTGAATTTAAGTATTCTATTGAGCGCAAGCGGGTATTAAATGCCGCGAGAGTTGTTACTAAAGAAGACAACGTGAAACAGCATTCTCACACTCACAAAGTTCTTTAAAGGTAATTATGCTAAAACTTTACGGCGGCGTTCGTAGTCGAGCCTCAATTGTTCACTGGTATTTAGAGGAATTAGGAGTTCCTTACGAATTTGTCAAGCTGGATATGCAGGCGGGTGAACACCGCCAGGCGGAATATTTGGCAATTAACCCAGTTGGTAAAGTTCCAGCGATCGTTGATGGGGATTTTAAACTTTGGGAATCTGGGGCGATTTTGCTATATCTTGCCGATAAGTATAGTAAAAGCACACTTTCACCAGAGGAACGTGGTGTATTTTCCCAGTGGGTATTGTTTGCCAATGCTACCCTTGGTCCAGGGATTTTTCAAGAAGCAAGTCGGGAGCGGGAAATGCCCCGTTTGTTGACTCCCTTAAATGAAATTTTCAGTAAGCAACCTTTCTTGCTTGGCAATGAGTTCACTGTTGCTGATGTGGCAGTGGGGTCTATGCTGAATTATATTCCCATGATCCTGAAGCTAGACCTTAGTTCCTATCCAGCCGTATTGAACTATATGAAGCAGTTATCTGAGCGTCCGGCATTTCAAAAAAGTATTGCCGGAACAACTTAAAGTAATTCGTAATTCGTAATTGAATTCTTAATTACGAATTACGAATCTGTTAACGATAGTTTGTAAATTGCAAAGCAACTGGATAGTCTTCTTGTTTGAGTCGCTGCATGACAACTTGTAAGTCATCTTTAGATTTGGCAGAAACCCGCACAGCATCACCTTGAATTGAGGCTTGTACCTTTTTGAATTCGTCCCGAATCAATTTGGAGATTTGTTTGGCGATTTCCTGACTAATGCCTTTTTTGAGTTTGATTTCTTGACGCACGCGATTACCACTGGCTGATTCAACTTTGCCTAAATCAAAGATTTTCTGAGAGAGGTTACGCTTGGCGGCTTTTTCCCGCAGGATGTCGTGTATAGAATCTAGGGTAAACTCGCTGTCAGTACTAACGTTAATGCTTTCTTCGACTAATTCAACAGTAGTTTGAGTGTCTTTAAGGTCATAACGACCTTTGATGTCTCGTATAACTTGATCGACAGCATTAACCAATTCTTGTCGGTCAAAGTCGCTCACAATGTCAAAGGAAAAAGTAGAAGCCATAGAAAATGTTGGGTTATTAGATGTTGGATTTCGGAATTGGAGTTGGGCATAAAACATTAGTAATTATTCATATGCCCTATGCCCCATGCCCTATGCCCCATGCCCCAATTAACTAGTTGCTTGGATGATGCTCAAGAAGATGAGAGTGGCAGAGCTGACGGTGCCAATGCCAAACATGAGAGTTCGCAAAGGGGGTAGATTCAAAATATAAAAAATTGAGTATAGCAAACGGGCTACTACAAAGGCGATGTCTGACGACAAGCCGCTTTGCGTCTACGCAGTTCCTATTCCTGTAGGAGAATTTACACCAGTTACATATGCCATCAATGCAGCTGCGGCAAATATCATAAACGCTTCAAAGGTGTTCTGATGTGCCCAAGTAGCTCGTTGGCCATAAGGTGGCAATTTATCAAGCATAGCGCGAGGAGTAGAAAACGTTTCATACCCCATACGCATACGGGCATAAGCTACCAGAAAAAATGGCACTTAAATTAGAGCGGCAGCAGCAGCGATCGAGTACAAAAAAATTATCATTACTTATTAGTCATTGGTTATTAGTCATCAGTCATTAGTCATTAGTCATTCGTCAAACACATAGATGCGTCAGCAGCTTTCCGCAGGGTAGGACAAAAGACAAATGACAAATGACTAATCAAAGTAGAAGAGAGTCACCACTTTTCTTTGTTCTTCCGCATCTTGACAAGTTTGTAACAAAGTCCCACTGTCGTGAAACGCAAAGCAAATCAGTTGCTGGCAACGAGAGACAATTTCCTTGTTGCACAGGTAACTAGCTTCAGCAAGGGACAGATTATCATTACTGGGATTTTCCACTAAATGCATTACCTGTTCTAGTTGCTGGCGCGATTCCAAAGGCTGGCGTTCCAGGCTTTGGGGTAGAATCACCGTTAACAAATTCGGATCGGCCCGCGTTGCTCCCCGGATGGCAGCTGAATTTGTACCTGTAGCACCAGAAGTAATGATTCGATTACCCGATAAAACTAGGGCATATGTCATCATTTCAATAAGATTCTGATGCGTAATCGGGACGTGACGAGAACCCAGCAAGGCAATTCTTTTAGAACCTGTTTGCTGGATTGTTGCCAGTTCTTGCGCTAATGTATCGAGGCTAATAAGGTCTGTTGATTGAGTCAAAGATGGAGATAATCCGATTAAACGACCCACATATTTTACCAAACAGCGTGTAGGTGCGAGGCAAACCTGAGTTAGACATTGCTACAATTTTTCGATTGTTCGGATTACTTGGTAACACCAAGCCAGCCAATGTGTTTCATAAGTAATACCATTCAAGAGAGTTAAATACTGAAATTTTGCTGATTCTGGGAGTTCTTGCGGATTCTGAAAGCATTCTTGTTCTAAATCCTTGTATGTAGTTATACCAATTCTGTATGAAGATGCGCCAAACTACGTCAAACTTATAGATGGGTGCATTTAGTAATTTTGTTATGAGTCGTCCATTCCAAATCGAGATTTCAGAAAGCCAAGAAGAATTGGAGAAAGCTCTCAGACATCCCACAGAAGCAAGCAGCAAAGAAAGATTGCAAATAAATGCTCTATTGGCTCAAGAGTGGGCAAGTGAGCAGTAGGCGATCACTAGCAGAAGGTTTAGGCCGTGATGAAGCAACCATAACTCGTTGGGTGAGGAAGGATGTCCAAGAATGTTTAGAGTTTATATAGCAGTTAAACCCAGTTTAGATAACAGGCGCTCAATGTCAAAATGCTTAGACATCAACTGGCGAATGCACTGAACCTTAATCAGCTCGTGGAGGCGGACTTGCCCGAAAGTGCGGTTAACAATTTCTACAGTGGTGAGGGTGTCTAAGTCAACAGATAAAATAGGGATTTCTAGTTCTTCAGCGCGACTGAGAATGAACGGCGGCGGGGGTAATTGCCCGGTGAGAATTAAACATTGGGTAGAAGTTTCCAAAGCAGCTTGCTGAATTTCCACCCGATCGCCTCCTGTTACTACTGCCATATTCCGGCGTTTGCGGAAATATTTCACGGCTGAGTTGACATTCATCGCTCCAATTGCTAAACTTTCCACCAACAAATCTAGGCGATCGTTGCGACAGAGAACATCAGCCTTTAACTGCTTAACTAGTTCGCCAACACTCACGCTACGGAGCAAAGCGCTATTCGGTAGCATTGCTAGCACTGGAATCCCCTGCTGTTCCAAAAATGGGCGCAAGAGAGTGTCAACCGCTTCTAGTTGGGACAGAGGGATATCATTGATCACAACTCCAATCAAGCGATCGCCCACACGCCCTTTCGCAGCCAATAGCGCCTCAACTGAAAGCAACGATTTATAGCGGGTTACTAACAGCACAGCCGCATCCAATACTTCAGCGATTTGCAGCAAGGACAAGTCAAACAAATTGCCTTCGGACAAATCACCAGGCCCCTCCAGTAACACCAAATCTCCTTGAGACTTATGTAAATATTGCTGTATTAGGGACTGCTGATAATCGGTTTTGTCTTCCCCCTGCAAGCGCTTTTGCACATTTGGTTCATCCAAAGCCAGCATTGTCGGTGCAACGCGGTTTGTCGGCAATTTGAGGCTAAGAGCAATGAATTGGACATCTTCCTCAATGATGGTTCCACTAGACGAATTCAAACACGTACCGAGCGGTTTACCGTAGGTAATATCCAGTCCTTTTTGCTGTAGCTGATCAGACAAACCCAGAACAG
>NZ_JBTYKD010000034.1:0-23338 GCF_054880495.1 Nostoc sp. | reverse complement strand
TTATCCGAGCAGCCATATCTTACTTACCTCGGTAGATACATTCTCCGTATTTATTTATCTTTACATAGTTTGGTTTTTTCACGCCGTTCTACTTACATATAATATTTCCTTCAGGAAGTCTATAGCAACGTCAGTTTTTCTGAAAAACGATGATGTCATGCTATATCGTTACTGTTGCCAAAGTCATTGTAAATTTGGTTACTAGGGGTAAGATAAGCTTCACCAGCAAATCCAAAAGGCGATATTCGCAGATATTACCGCAGACACTGCTTATGTTGTGGCTGCTAAAATACTTAAGTATAAGTAGTATGATCAAACTACCCCGGTAAAAATCGTCTGTTTGGTCACACAAGACCATTAAAAAATTGTAGAAAAGTGTATTTCCTTGTCTCCATAATTGCTAATCTCAATTTGAAGGATATTATCAGCCTTTTCTGCTAGAGTTTCTGACTTTCAGCAAACTAGATAATTTATCAATAAGAAAATCGCTAGGAGTGCGATGAAATGTCACAGTACCCTATGACAAGACCAGAAATAGCTGCTGGAACTCTAATCGATAACCGCTATATTATCCAAAAACTTCTAGGACAGGGAGGATTGGGGCGAACTTACTTGGCGTTTGACACTCGTCGGTTTAATGAAGCTTGTGTTCTTAAAGAATTTGCACCCATTGGCACAGGGGAGAGTGGACTAGAACAATATCGCAACTTATTTAAAAGAGAGGCAAAAATTCTTCATCAATTGCAACATCCTCAAATTCCTAAGTTTTTGGCTTGCTTTGAAGGAGATGGTCGGTTATTCCTAGTACAAGAGTATGTTGACGGTAAAACATATTCTCGGTTGCTGGGAGAACTTCAACGTCAAGGAAGAAACTTTTCTCAAAAGGAAGTTATCCAGTGGCTAAAGAATCTGCTGCCTGTTTTGGAATATGTCCACCAGCACAACATCATCCATCGAGATATTTCTCCTGACAACATCATGTTACCTGATGGCAAGGTTCTGCCAGTGCTGATTGATTTCGGTGTTGGCAAGCAAATTGTTGACATGAATGAGGGGAGAAATTCCGACCACCAGGTAACGTTTGTTGGCAAAATGTCCCTCGTAGGCAAAGTGGGATATGCTCCCCGCGAACAGATTAGCTTGGGTTTATGTTCCCCCTCTAGTGACCTTTATGCTTTGGGGGTAACTGTTATTGTACTACTCACAGGTAAAGATCCATCCTTACTAATGGATCAGAATTCCTTAGAATGGAACTGGCATTATTATACTTCTATTACTGATAGCTTTGCTCAAATACTCGATTGCATGTTGGCAGATAGACCTAACAAGCGATACCAAATAGCCAGGGAAGTTCTTATAGATTTAGAAGGGATTGAAGAACCAGAAGTGGCAATGTCTCCTGCAATCATGCTTGATGATTTGCCTACTACGGTATTTAACCCTGGATTTCAGGCTATGTCGGCAATATCGCCGTCATACAACCAACCTGGAGAAACAATTTTTAGTTTATCTAGTTCACCTGCTAGTCCACAAATTGGGCAAATTGAACAACAACAACCTTCACTAAAACCAGCATTTATCAAACGTTGTCAGCAACAGTTAGCCTACCACATCGGACCAATGGCAAATCTGATTATAGAAGAAATATTAGCTCAAAATCCTGACATTTCACCTGACCAATTTGTTGAACTCATCACTAGAGAAATTCCTGACTTTCAAGCAGCTTTTGAATTCAAAAAAAGCTTACTCTCATAAATATTTACACCAGCACGAATTTACGGATAAATTTTAGTCTTTTAACTAATTCTGTGGGTTTAAGTCAAGAGACTTAATAAAAGTGGTAAAGCTTTTTGGCAGCGTTTAAATACCCATTACGAATTACGTTAGCGTAGCGGTAGCGAGTCCGCGAGCGTCATTACGAACTTGTACTGAGCGCAGTCGTTGGCGCAGCCTCTCGTAGAGAAGTATTACGAATTATTTTAATCCCTTGTACCTCCCTGAGTGCGTTTGATTCTTTTCATTGCCATTTCTAAACTTAACTGCATCCGTTTAAAAGCTTTAGCTAAATTACCGATTTCATCATTAGACATCTGCTCAAATTCAACTTCCATATGTCCAGTACTGACTTCTTCGGCTATGCGAGTCATGCGTTTGAGAGGCATAACAACTTGTCGATTCAAGAAAAAGTTGACTAATAGGATAGTCGCTATAAATATAGTTGATACAATTAGAATAATTAGTAATGAAGACTGATGAGCTTTATTGATGACATTATTCGCAGGTACTGATATAATCTGAGCGCCGATAATGTCATTCAGCTTCCACCCAAATCCATTAGCTGCACCATAAAGAGTAATCATACTTTGAGGGGCAACTTCAGGTGTGCTATGACACTTTAAACAGCTTTGTTCAGAAATTGGTAGCGGACGAGCAATATAAAAGATATCCCCACCAGGAATTGAGCGAAATCCACTCACTTCTTTGAGGTCTGATTTATTTCTGAACCTTTCTACAATTTCCGTCTCAAAACCGTCAGCCTTATCCCGAAGATTTGTGGGATTGAGAGTTGCTTCTTTATAAAAGAAATCACGGTAGTCTCTTGTTTTCCGTAAAATTTCAAAGACTTCCCGTGCTGAGTATGCAGGCACACTTTGCGGCAAAAACTCAGTAGCCAATTTATCAGCTAGCTGTGGATTGACTTGAGTATTGGTGTATTTACGAACAGAACTCATTGTTTCCATGAGCATCAGACCAGTTGAGCTAATATCTTGTTTAGCATTTTCTCTAAGCAAAGAAGAAAGAGCAAATCCACTCAAGCTCAAACCGAATGTCAGAATTACCACTAGTAGAATTGTAAATTTTTGTTTCAAATTCAGATTCTTTAGCATAATTTCAGATTACCTACAAGTCAAATTATTATGACTAAATATGTCTAAAGTCATTGTTTACTCTAGCATGAGCAATCAATTAAAGATTTTAGTGTAAAGGTGATAGTCTAGCTAAAACTATTAGGCTATACCCAACTTTATATTAGTAATTATTGAGGTTAATGAAAATGTTCTTTAAGTAACTAAGTTCCAAAAAGCTACAACAGCAAAACAAAATTGAATTTCCCAAAATTCCTGTGGGCTGTTCTGATACCGTGCCAAAATAAATACCAGCAATTGTCAAATATTACTAATGGTGTGGAATGCAGGAAAGTCTTTATTCGGTGGACGCTACATTATTCAAAGCCAACTAGGCGAAGGTGGAATTGGCATTACTTATCTTGCCAGAAATCAAGGGAATCAACTGCGAGTGATTAAAACCCTCAAAGAAGAAATCTTGAATCACCCCGCTTGGATACTCCACCGAAACAAGTTACGGCAAGACTTCCGTGATGAAGCAGTTCGGCTGGCTGTGTGTCACCATCCTCATATAGTACAGATAGAAACCATCTTCGATGAGGGAAATTTACCCTGCATGGTGATGGAGTATATCGAAGGGGAAGACTTAGGACAGCGCTTGAGGCGGATAGGGGTGCTATCAGAAGCAGAAGCGCTGCTGTACATCCGGCAAATTGGCGACGCCTTGACGCTAATCCACTCTAAAGGACTGCTGCATCGGGATCTGAAACCACGCAACATTATGATCCGCATTGATAAATCAGAAGCAGTGCTGATAGACTTTGGCATTGCTAGAGAATTTATTCCTAATATGATTCAAAGGCATACAGTGTATCGCACTCCTGGTTTTGCCCCACCTGAGCAGTATGAATCAGAAGCGCCACGAGGAGAATACATTGATATCTACGCCCTAGCTGCTACTTTGTATAATTTGCTTACCGCCGTTATCCCGACAAGTGCAGACGATCGCCGTCATCATATTAATTTAGAACCACCACAATATTTTAATCCTAAGATCAGCAACAAGGTCAATCAGGCTATTATGTGCGGCATGGATCTGGAGTCTACCTATCGTCCCCAGTCTGTGCAGGAGTGGTTGGATTTACTGGGATATGATCGTGGTGAGGATGTAACAGCAATATCATCTACCTTAGTGATAACGCCTAGATTTCAACTATCTCGACCTGTTGGATTAGATCAACAGAACTGGCAATGTGTACAGACCCTCAAAGGTCATTCTAGTATGGTTCATGCGATCGCCATTAGCTCAGATGGGCAATTTATTGCTAGTGGCAGTAATGACAAGACGATCAAACTTTGGCAAGTGGATACTGGCAAACTAGTGCGTCAACTGGGTCGTTGGTCTTCTGGTCATTCCAATATGGTTCATTCCGTCGCCTTTAGCCCAATCTCTCCAAACCTTTATTATCAAGAAAAGTCAGGGAAATCGGTAGGAATCGCAGACCGAAACTGGGGGATTTTGGCTAGCGGTAGTTGGGATAACACGATCAAATTGTGGGATGTAAACACAGGCAAAGAAATTCGTACTCTCATTGGTCATGCTAATTGGGTGAATTCCGTTGTCTTTAGTCCAGATGGCAAGTTTCTAGCTAGTGGCAGTGCTGACTGCACAATTAAACTCTGGCAGGTACACACAGGCATAGAAATCCAAACTATCACAGGTCATTCTGACTCAGTTTCGTCAGTCGCCTACTGTCCGAGAATGCCAACAACAAATAGCAAGGATAGACAGCTAGTGGCTAGTGGCAGTAATGACTACACCATCAAACTGTGGCAAGTATACACGGGCAAAAACATTTGCACACTTACAGGTCATTCCTTCTTCGTCAACTGTATTGCCTTCAGCCAGGATGGGGAAATTCTCGCTAGTGCCAGTGCTGACAACACGATTAAACTGTGGCATGTAAATACACGCAGAGAAATTCGTACTCTCATTGGTCATTCTGATTCAGTTTGGTCAGTTGCCTTTAGCCAGGATGGGCAATTTCTCGCTAGTGGCAGTTGGGACAAGACTATCAAACTGTGGCACGTAGAGAGTGGCAGAGAAATCAGCACACTTACAGGGCATTCCAACTATGTTAGATGCGTCGCCTTCAGTCCCAATGGCCAAACCCTCGTTAGCGGTGGTGATGACGACACTATCAAGATTTGGCGACGGAGATAATTCGTAATTCGTAACTTCGTTTTTTTTTACGCAAAAAGTGTAATAAGCTTCTCAATTAGTAATAATATTAAGTTTTGTAATAATATTTTTGCTGAGTGTGGTTCGATACTTTTAAACCTACAGATAGAACTGCGATCGCTCCAAATTTGTGACACTCTAATTATGGCAGACCTCTCACGCAAAGCAATTCAGCAAGTACAGAGGTTTGTACGAACTCTGCTAAAAGACAGTATACCTAAACAAAAAGTTCTGCCAGAAAATATCGAATCCATTATCGAAGCCTTAACAACCGGGCGCGTCACCCACGACTATCCCATCACTATTGAAGAAGCAACAGAAATGGGGCTGCCCGTAACCGTCGGACTGCCCCATTCTATTTATGATCTCATGGATCTGTACCCACAGCCACAAGGAGGGTGCCCCAGCGTGCAGTACATTCCCATGCCTTACAATGACCCCCGTCCAATTCTACCTACACCCAAGGGCAGACCCTTGGAATAACCAAATCACATGACTTGAGGAGCTTTGGCCTAAGAGTTTTTTGTGTGGACTAGGGTGTAGCTGTCGGTGTAGCTGTTGGTGTAGATGTCGGTGTAGCTGTTGGTGTAGCTGTCGGTGTAGCTGTTGGTGTAGCTGTCGGTGTAGCTGTTGGTGTAGCTGTTGGTGTAGCTGTTGGTTTAGATGACGGTTTAGATGTCGGTTTAGCTGTTGGTTTAGATGTCGGTTTAGGCGTCGGTGTAGCTGTGGGCTGACTGAAGACTGTCTTTGCTTCCTCATTCAGCTTTTGGCGGAGTGCTAAATTAGCAATTCCAGTTTCTTGCAACTGATATTTCTTCTGATACTCCTTCACCACTGCTTCCGTCTGTGAACCATAAAAATGATCGCGTGGGAGGGGAGGATTTGGTTTCACTACTGCATTCAAATTTCTGTGCAGAATTTGAACGATGTTAGCAGCAAAATCTTGAGTTTTTGGCCCTGCTATCCCATCAACTGGTTTTAGCTTATAACCCGTCTGAAATTCACGAATTGCCTTTTTAGTTTCCTCATCAGTCAAAGCATTCTTTGTTACCTTGACTTTATAGCCCAACCCCCGCAATACAGTACGGAATTGCTGGGGCGTATAGCTACGTTGAGAGGCTGCGAAACCTGTGTCTGCAATTACTACACTAGCAGTTACTAGGCAAGTAACAGCAAAGGTCGCGCTTGATTTTCCAAACCCACACCACATACTTAAAACTCCTTTGGATTAAATCAGCAGGATTATAAAGGTTAACAGCTGCATTTTAAGTTTTTTTAATAACTTTTTTCGCGATTATTTAAAGATTTTTGAATAATTTGTGATTTATTTTTGTCAATTTTAACTCAATCCAGAAATTCTGATCTATATCATCCGTCTAAAGAAGTATCTTTTATTGGCAGAGATAGTTATGATTTGAATCGAATATACCCTTGAACACTAAATTACAGTATGAGTTCACAGATGTGCGCCTGTGTCAACTTAGAGCCAGGGTGAATTTTATGAGGCTGTTGGTCAATTCACTCTCTTGTTAAACCCCCCATGCCTAAAACATTGGTTTTGCGTTAGTTTCCCGCTCTGCAATAAATTGCGGGCTAATAGCTCAAGTGCCTTGGCACTGAAATTAAAGGAATTAAGATGGATTGAGGCTAATGGATTAGACCCCCCGATCAATTCGCCAACACGCCCTTTTAACGTTAAGTTGACACGCACCGACAGATATGTGCCCCTACTGGGGTCTACTCAACTGCAAATTCCTGTAATTTCTGGGAAAGAGCCGAAAATAAATGAAAGAGCTTATATTGCAAATATTCAAAAAATGTATAATATGTGACAAAAGATGAAAAACATAAAATCTTCTAAGCGGCGCAATTTTTGGTTTGAAGGGTTTATGGCAATTACTGCCACAGTAAATTTAGGTTTAGTTTTGTTTGATTTGAGTTACGTACCTTGGCGAGATTTTTACTTGCAAAAACTTCCCGAAATTATTAAGATTTATGACCCGATAAAGGGTATTGAAGCTCATCGAGACACAAAAAGTTATCTAGAAACAGTAGACGCATTAGAAGAACAAGTCAGGCAAACAGGGTTACAGTCGTCTCAGGTAAATAGCAGGCTAGAGGAAATAAGGCGTCTTAGTAGCGAGATGATTGATAGTAATCCGTTTGCGGGAGTGAATAAGAGTGGGACTCTGGAAAAAATCAAAAATCTGATGCGCGATCGCATCGGTAAGGAATCTGCAAAACAGTCCTTTGCCACTTTTTGGAGTCAGCCGTACTTAACCCAAAATGGCTGGGATCAAGAAAATAATTTTTTCAACCAGAGAATCCGCCCTTTGATTGCCTCTAACTACTACCGCCAAATCGGGGAAAGTGGCGAATTTGTTGATGATTTCTGGATGATTGACTTACCCTTTGTGATTTTATTTGGCATAGAACTGTTGGGGCATACCTTCTTAATCAGACGTCAACATCCTGGTTTTAGCTGGTTGGAAGCAGTCTTGTGGCGTTGGTACAACCTATTTTTACTCCTACCATTTTGGCGGACGTTGCGAATCATACCTGTATTAGTCCGCCTCGATCAAGCGCAGTTATTGAACCTCCATTTTATGCGAAAGCAAGTTAATCACGGGATTGTCGCCAATTTTGCCGAAGAACTTACAGAAATCGTCGTGGTGAGAGTAATTAATCAGGTTCAGGGTTCAATTCAGCAGGGTGAGTTAACGCGCTGGCTCTCACAACCGGAAAATTTACGTCCCTACATAGATATTAATAATGTGAATGAAGTGGAAGCGATCGCAGGTCTTTTGGTAAAAACAATTGTCTACCAAGTGCTACCGGAAATCCAACCTGCGATCGTGGCCATTTTGCGCCACAATATCGAAACTGTCTTCCATCAAGTCCCCGTCTACCGCAACCTCCAGAACCTCCCTGGCGTAGGACACGCCCAAACCCAGTTAAGTGAACAATTGGCGACCCAAATCACAACGAATCTTTACAAAACTTTAGTTAGCGCGGTTGAAGATCCTGTGGGCGCAAAACTCACCAGTCAACTGGCACAAAGCTTCAGCGATGCTTTAGGATCTCAAATAAAAGAAAAACACCTACTTTCAGAAATTCAGAGTTTACTTTTTGACTTCTTAGAGGAAATAAAACTCAACTACGTTCAGCGTTTGTCCCAAGAAGACATAGACCAAATTATCGAGCAAACCAGACAGCTACGAACACAAAGATCAGTTTCCGTAGTAGTGGATAAAAGCACCGCTCTCCCAAAAATACGGCAAGGGTAGAGGCAGCAGGGGGAGAATAATGCCCAATGCCCAATGAGTATTGACTATTGACTATTGAGTATCGAAGAAATGCGCTAAACTCGAACTAGGCGAATCATGATTGGTTCGTCACAAGACTTCTTGGAAGATATACCTATCACAGGAAGTGGGTCGATACCCACTTTTTTTATTGAATTCTCTCATGGCTCATCCTTTAGTTCCACAAATTATTGATTTGGCGACACCAGTGGCAGAAGAACTGGGATTGGAAGTGGTTGGCGTGGTTTTTCACACTAACCAAAGTCCACCAGTGTTGCGGGTAGACATTCGTAATCCTCAGCAAGACACCGGGTTGAATGATTGTGAGAGGATGAGCCGTGCTTTAGAAACCTCCTTAGATGGTGCCCAAATCGTTCCAGATGCCTATGTCTTGGAAGTGTCTAGTCCTGGTATTTCGCGGCAGCTGGTAACAGATAGGGAATTTATTTCCTTTAAAGGATTTCCTGTCATGATCTCCACTTCGCCACCCTACGACGGACAACAAGAGTGGATTGGTCAGTTGATTCGCCGGGATGAAACAGCACTTTACTTAAACCAAAAAGGTCATGTAGTCGAAATTCCCCGCTCCCTAATTACTAAGGTGCAGTTAGAGGAGCGCCGATAAACAAAGGGCTAGGGCTTAGGAGTTAGAGACTAGAGTGCGATTCGCTCAAGGCTAGAGGTTATGAACTAAGAGCTAGAGATTAGGGACTAGTGTAAAGCTATTCTCGTAATCCCTGGCTCTATCTAATGCGTAGTTTTCAGTCCCCACTCCCCACTCCCGACTCCCTAATTTTTAAAGGAGATTGCTTATGTCAATGGTTACTTTACCTGGATTAAAAGAATTAATTGAAAGTATAAGTCGCGATCGCAATTTACCCCGGCTTGCAGTTCAATCAGCTATTAGAGAAGCACTACTCAAAGGCTATGAACGTTATCGTCGCGCCCAAAATTTAGAACGCAAACAGTTTGACGAAGACTATTTTGAAAATTTTGAAGTAGAACTCGATATTGAAGGAGAAGGATTTCGCGTTCTTTCCACCAAAACCATTGTCGAAGAAATCAATAACACAGACCATGAAATTTCCCTAAACGAAGTTCAACAAGTAGCTCCCGAAGCGCAGTTAGGAGACTCTGTGGTGCTGGATGTTACCCCCGACCAAGGCGAATTTGGTCGGATGGCGGCGATGCAAACCAAGCAGGTACTGGCGCAAAAATTACGCGATCAACAGCGCCAGATGGTGCAAGAAGAGTTCCAAGATTTAGAAGGAACTGTCCTGCAAGCAAGAGTCCTACGGTTTGAGCGGCAATCGGTGGTTCTAGCTGTTAGCAGTAGCTTTGGTCAGTCAGAAGTAGAAGCTGAATTACCCAAGCGGGAACAGCTGCCCAACGATAATTATCGGGCAAATGCCACCTTCAAGATATATCTCAAAAAAGTCTCTCAAGGTCAGCAACGAGGGCCACAGTTGCTTGTGTCTCGTGCTGATGCTGGTTTGGTGGTTTATCTGTTTGCCAACGAAGTCCCAGAAATTGAAGATGAAGTGGTACGGATTGTTGCCGTAGCGAGGGAGGCAAACCCCCCCTCACGTTATGTCGGGCCCCGGACTAAAATAGCAGTAGATACTCTTGACCGCGATGTAGACCCAGTAGGCGCTTGTATTGGAGCCAGGGGATCGCGAATTCAAGTGGTAGTCAACGAATTACGTGGTGAAAAAATAGATGTAATTCGCTGGTCCCCAGATCCAGCAACATACATTGCCAATGCCTTAAGTCCAGCACGGGTGGATGAAGTCCGCCTGATGGACCCAGAAACCCGGCAAACTCACGTACTCGTGGCTGAAGATCAACTGAGTTTGGCTATAGGCAAAGAAGGACAAAATGTCCGTTTAGCAGCTCGCCTGACTGGTTGGAAAATTGATATCAAAGATCAAGCTAAGTATGACTTTGCCGGAGAGGATGCCAAATTTGCAGCTGTCAGAACAAAATATCAACCAGAGGAAGATGATCTTGACTTTGAGGAAGAATTAGAGGATGAAAATCAGGAGGAATTAGAAGAGGAGGATAGTTTTGACAATGACGATTAATTGTGTAAAGTTTTGATACTGTTGATTCTAGTCTCAGTCTCAAGGATTATTTTCTCAAAAGCTACTTGATATAAGTAAAAAATAGTAGTGATAAACTTCTTTTTACACCCAGAATGCTGGAGTGAAATCACACAGAATCGATGAAAGCAAATTATCGGCGCTGTATTAGTTGCCGGAAAGTAGGCTTAAAAGATGAGTTTTGGCGGATTGTCCGCGTCTTTCCATCGGGAAAGGTACAATTAGATCAGGGCATGGGGCGTTCTGCCTATATTTGTCCCGAAACGAGTTGCTTACAAGCGGCTCAAAAAAAAAATCGACTAGGGCGATCGCTACATGCATCAGTGCCAGAAACACTGTACCAAAGCTTGTCGCAACGTCTAGCCCCCAGTAATACCCAAAACCAAATTTAGTTGGAACAACTTTTTGGCGTAACCACTAGAGGAATTGTGTCGAAAGCCGAAGTCGCGCTTTCATCACACCCTCTGTTGATCGTTAAGGTTAGTGCCAAAATAGTAAATGGGTGTAAAAGGCATTCGGCTCTCCAATTAATGAGGGGCGGGGCAACATTCCCAGAACAAGATGTAATCGATTGTGTTGTGGAAGACTCAGAATCAACAAAACAAGAAACTACAAAATGGCAACCTGGTAGCGCTCAAGCGCAGTTCGGCGTCAAGGGTTCCCATAAAAATCTTCTATTTAAGAAATTTTTATGGATGCCTCTCAACCATCATTCCTGGTGGGGATGCCATTATTAAACCGAAACATCTCTCTTTCCTGATTGGAGGCACCGGCAACAACTTAACGGCAATCTAAAAACAGTAATCCAAGGATGGAGATGTCGCAAACCAGGCAACCATTCGCTAAAACTGTAAATTAAAGGGGAAGAGTGGATGAACAACGGCAAAGTTAGAATCTATGAATTATCAAAGGAATTGAATTTGGATAACAAAGAGCTATTAGCAATTTGCGAGCAGCTCAGCATCTCGGTCAAAAGCCATAGCAGCACGATTTCAGAATCCGAGGCAGAAAACATCCGCGCGGCAGCAGAAAAACTCCCAGCTACGAATGTGTCGGCCAAAAAGGAACTAGGTACAACCAGCCATAAGCCAAATTCATCACCGAACGGCGGACGTAACAGACCTGCTGCACCCCACAAACAGCAAATTTTGGAAATACGCAAACCCAAAATATTGAGAAATACTACCTCCAACGCCCCAGAGGCGTCACTTGCTAACAATACCCAAGCTGCCTTGTCTGAAGCTAATCCTCCCTCTCCTCCACGGCCTTTTGCTACACCAGTCTCACCCATGAAGCCGGCGGCACCAACTCGACCCGTACCCCGGAATCAATCTGAGACTCAAGAGCAACCTCCTGTTACAGATTTGGAACAAACGCCTAATCCAAATCAGGCACCGGAAAAGATCGCATCTCAAAAACCGGAAAAAATAGTTCCACCCAGACCGAAAGCCGAAAAAGCTCCAAAACCACAACTAGTTACTCCTCCAGCAAGACCGACGGCAGAAGTTGCCCCGGTAGACCAGGAGGGAGATGAACAAGTATCTCAGGCAGACAAACCGATCCTCAAACGTGACCAACGACTACGCCCGCTCGAAGGCGATCGCGAGCAAATTAAGCCAAAAGTTGCGAAACTACCAACTGACCAGTCGCCACCATCTGCACCACAAAGAACAAGTCGTCCTACCCCTTCACCCAGCAGACCAGAGCAGAGGGCTAATAGACCATCTGCACCATCACAACTAGGAGAGGGGCAACGACCTAGGCCAGCACGTCCAGGTGAAGCTGTAGCAGCCGCAATGCCGATCGCTACTCCACCCAGACAGATGTCAGGAATAGCGGGCAAATCTCAAGGAATGGGTGATGAGCCAGTCACACCCGATCTCCTCGATTTGAAACGCCCAAGTCCGCCTCGCCCAACCAAAGGCGGCAAAAAGTGGGTAGAAGAGGAAATAATTGACGAAGTTAAAGAGAAGGCGAAAGCTGGCGTCAAAGGCAAGCGGATCAAGCCGATACTTGATGATGAGTTTGAAGAAGATTTACTGGATGATGACGATCTCGACTCACCAGCTACCGTCCAAGTCAGCCTTTCCATCGCCCGTCCTCCCAAACCCAAAGCGACTCGTCCTGTACAGATGCCAGGTGCAAGCCTTGCTAGCGCCCCAACTACAAGAGCCAGAAAGTCTGGTTCCAAGTCTGGTTCCAGGTCTTCCAGCCGAGACCATCACCAAAACCGTCGCCAAGAAGCCGAGACCAAACGTGACCGTCCTGCAAAAGTGGTGATCACAGGCCCGTTGACTGTGCAAGAACTGGCTGACGTTTTAGCTGTTGCCGATACAGAGATTGTCAAAATCCTCTTCCTTAAAGGCATGGCGGTGAGTATTACCCAAAATCTGGATATTCCCACAATTACTCTGGTAGGAAAAGAACTAGAAATAGAAGTCGAAACCGCCGAGCCAGAAGCAGAAGCTCGAAAAATTACGGAAATGGTCGGTGCAGAAGACTTAGAATATCTCCACCGCCGTCCGCCAGTGGTAACAATTATGGGTCACGTAGACCACGGTAAAACAACCCTGCTCGACTCAATCCGCAAAACAAAAGTGGCTGCTGGCGAAGCTGGTGGTATCACTCAACACATCGGCGCATACCATGTGGATGTGGTACATGAGGGCAAACCGCAGCAGATAGTTTTCCTGGATACCCCCGGTCACGAAGCCTTTACAGCTATGCGGGCACGAGGAGCACGGGTAACAGACATTGCCGTGTTGGTAGTGGCTGCTGATGATGGTGTGCGTCCTCAAACCATTGAAGCGATTAGCCACGCTCAAGCCGCCGGAGTGCCAATTGTTGTTGCCATCAACAAAATTGACAAAGAAGGGGCACAGCCAGAGCGCGTGAAACAAGAGTTGACCCAGTATGGTCTGACCGCAGAAGACTGGGGTGGTGAAACAATCATGGTTCCCGTGAGCGCCATCAGGGGTGAAAATCTGGATACGCTCTTAGAGATGATTCTCTTAGTAGCAGAAGTTGGAGAACTATCTGCCAACCCAGATCGTTCCGCCAAAGGAACTGTGATTGAAGCACATCTGGATAAAGCCAAGGGAGCAGTTGCTACCCTGCTAATTCAGAATGGCACCCTGCATGTGGGAGATATCTTGGTAGCTGGCTCGGCTTTCGGTAAAGTCCGGGCGATGGTGGATGACAGAAGCAAGAGAGTAGACATTGCTTCTCCTTCCTTTGCTGTCGAGGTGCTAGGTTTAAGTGATGTGCCAGCAGCAGGCGACGAGTTTGAGGTCTTCTACAACGAGAAAGAAGCCAGAGCGATCGCTAGCGATCGCGCCGACAGACAACGCCTATCCCGCCTGTTACAAGGACGTGTTACCCTGACAACCCTCTCGGCTCAAGCACAAGAAGGCGAGTTGAAAGAACTCAACTTGATCTTGAAAGGAGACGTACAAGGTTCGGTAGAAGCCATTGTGGGAGCGCTCAAGCAAATCCCGCAAAACGAAGTCCAAATTCGGATGCTCTTGGCTACTGCTGGGGAAATCACCGAGACAGATATCGACTTAGCAGCTGCCAGTAACGCTGTAATTATTGGCTTCAACACCACCTTCGCCAGTGGCGCAAGACAAGCCGCCGATGAAGCGGGTGTAGATGTTCGGGAATATAACGTGATCTACAAGCTCCTAGAAGATATCCAAGATGCCTTGGAAGGTCTTTTGGAACCAGAGTTGGTGGAAGAACCCTTGGGTCAAACCGAAGTACGTGCCGTCTTCCCAGTCGGTCGTGGTGCTGTAGCCGGTTGCTACGTTCAATCTGGCAAGTTAGTTCGCAACTGTAAAGTCAGGGTGCGACGCAACGGTAAGGTGATCTTTGAAGGCGTCCTTGACTCCCTAAAACGGATGAAAGAAGATGCTCGTGAGGTCAACGCCGGTTATGAATGCGGTGTCGGCATGGATAAATTTAATGATTGGGTTGAAGGTGACATCATCGAATCATATCAAATGGTTACGAAGCGCCGCACTCTCACCTTAACGAGATAGTGTTGAGGGTAAAATGGTTAGAAGTTAGGAGTGATAAATTAGGAGTCAGGAGTTAAAGGCTGCTAATTCCTAACTCCTAACTCTTAACTCACAACTTTTTATAAAATGCATTCATTTCGCTCTGAACCTATTTTGTGGATTCACGTCGCTGGATTGGCGACGTTGCCTGTTTTTTTAGTACTCTGCTTATTGTTCCTGTCTGTAGGCGAGCCGTTTTTACCAGTCTGGATGGAGCTATTGTTAGTTGCGGCTATTGGTATTCTCCCCCTGCTATGGATGCAGTTGCGTCGCCCTTTTTATATATTTGCTCTTTTAGGAATAGCTCTAAAGCCAGAAAATCTGACTGAACGGCAGCGAAAAATTCTCTGTTTAATTAATACAAAATTAAATCGTATCCTGGCATTAGTGGCAGCACTATTGTCAGTTTGGGTGCTCTGGTATCTTTACCAAATTGCCCCATTAGTCGCAAATTCAGCTAAATTTCTCCCACAATGGCGCAGCGTCGCACTATTGCTGGCGGGATTAGCCTTTTTAGCCAGTAATCTATTTTTACAAATTCCTGTGAGTGTAATGCGAGTTTTGGTGATTAATGAGACAGAATTCGCTGGTATAGAGCCATTATCTTTAGAAAAGATTAAGCAGGATTTCACAATTTTAGGGGTGCGGGTTAATCAAATCGTGCCCCGATTGTTGCAATCCTTGTTTAGGATTAATACAGATTCGTAGCAGCCCTGAAAGTAAGATTAGTTCACTGTAAAGGGCTACAAATAAGTAG
The DNA here is from genome assembly GCF_054880495.1 of Nostoc sp. NCBI lineage: Bacteria > Bacillati > Cyanobacteriota > Cyanophyceae > Nostocales > Nostocaceae > Nostoc > Nostoc sp. The sequence continues at coordinate 8,028 of NZ_JBTYKD010000034.1, read as the reverse complement.
CAGAGGAGAGTAGGGGGCAAAGGAGCAGAGGAAAATATATTAAGAACCAATGCCCAATGCCCAGTTACCGTTGAACTTAAAACAAAGGAATGAGAAACTATGGCTCAAATTCCAGCTTCTAGCGATCGCCAATTTTCTGCTGATACTAAAATTTGGTATAGCCTCAAATGCGCGATCTCCACTAGTTCCGGTTTCCAACGCTGGCAACTAGAACGTGATACTCAATTACAGGGAATTCGCTTGGAACAGCAGGTACAACGGTATTTAAGGGAAACTTTAGAAACTTTAGCTTATTAAATCCCAAGCAAATTTTGCCAGCGAGGGAGTTGACGGTATGCACTCTCTTAGCGATGCCTACGGCGGTAAACTACGCCATCAACTTCCACTTCCACTTCATTTGTGGGATGATTATTAATAATTTCAGTCAGCGACACCTGCCGATCTTGACTCGCAGAAAGTACTAAAGCGGCTCCCAAAGCCTGCCGATCTGCTCTTTGAGACGGTGTATAAATAACTTGACTAATTTAATTCAAAATAATCTTACCAATCCGGCGATTCAGAACCTCTAAAATTGGATATCAATTTTTGTACAATTTCGATTTCACAATGCTAGCCAGTTTCAAATGCTTGCATCTGTGAAACAATAGTTCGCTCAGGGCTGAACACCGAGACTATACTGATAAATTTTTGACATCATTGACTATAGTCTGTAACTGTGCAACAAATACTTTTACCATCTATTGCAAATATTTCGTCTGCAAAGTGCAAATATCTCTCTCTCAACTTTTACAGCATCTATAATTAATCTTGCCCCCTGAAAGTTCGTTACCATGTCGGAAGAAGATATCCGCGCCGCTAGGCTGGAAAAAGTAGAACAACTCAAGCAGCTAGGGACTAATCCCTATGCCTATCGTTGGGAATCTACACATCATGCAGCGCAGTTGCAAGAAAAGTTTGTCGATTTACCCAGTGGTGAAGAAGTTGATTTAGAAGTTGCGATCGCTGGACGCATTATGGCGCGTCGCGTTTTCGGTAAATTGGCTTTCTTCACTTTGCAAGATGAAACCGGCACAATTCAGCTTTATCTGGATAAAAATCGCATCCAAGAAAGCATGGCAGATATTGATACTGATGCCTTCAATCACTTGAAACAACTTACAGATGCAGGCGACATTCTGGGAGCCAAAGGTACTATTAAACGGACTGAAAAGGGCGAGTTATCTGTCTACGTTGAACAATATACTATTCTCACCAAATCCCTGTTGCCTCTACCCGACAAGTGGCATGGATTAACCGATGTTGCCAAGCGCTACCGTCAGCGCTACGTTGATTTGATTGTTAACCCGGAAGTGCGGCAAACTTTCCGCCGTCGCGCTCGAATTACTGCTGGTATTCGTCGTTATTTAGAAGAACGGGATTTTCTAGAAATTGAAACGCCTGTTTTGCAAAGTGAAACTGGGGGTGCAGATGCACGTCCATTTATCACCTACCACAACACTTTAGAAATGGAGTTGTATTTGCGAATTGCCACAGAACTCCATCTCAAGCGGTTGATTGTGGGTGGTTTTGAAAAGGTGTTTGAATTAGGGCGAGTTTTCCGCAATGAGGGAATTTCGACTCGCCATAATCCCGAATTTACGACAATTGAACTTTACCAAGCCTACGCCGACTACAACGATATGATGGCGCTGACAGAAGGGATTATTACCACTGTCGCCCAAGAGGTACTCGGTACATTGCAAATCACCTACCAAGGGGAACCTATAGATTTGACACCACCTTGGCGGCGGGTGACAATGCACGATTTAGTTAAAGAAGTTACGGGCTTGGATTTTAATTCTTTCCCAAGTTTGGAAGAAGCAAAAACAGTAAGTAAAAATGCTGGGATTCCTGGTGTAGATGAAGCCAAATCAATTGGTAAGTTACTAAATTTAGCCTTTGAAGAGAAGGTAGAAGCCAATTTAATTCAACCTACCTTTGTAATTGATTACCCTGTAGAAATTTCGCCCTTAGCAAAACCCCATCGTTCTCAACCTGGTTTGGTGGAAAGATTTGAGTTATTTATCGTCGGGCGAGAAACTGGGAACAGCTTCTCAGAACTTACCGATCCCATTGAGCAAAGAGAACGGCTAGAAGCCCAAGCTGAAAGAAAAGCTGCTGGCGACTTAGAAGCCCAAGGTGTAGATGAAGACTTTTTAACAGCTTTAGAATACGGTATGCCGCCTACAGGTGGTTTAGGGATTGGGATTGATCGGTTGGTAATGTTATTAACAGATTGTGCCAGTATTCGGGATGCGATTGCCTTCCCGTTACTCAAGCCTGAAGGCAGTGTTATTAAGCAATTTAGCTATGATTCAAAAACTCAAACACTGACTATTGAATTTGATAGTGGAAGTGTTTACGAGTATTTCAAAGTACCTCCTAGTGTCAAGGAAGACTTAGACAATGCACCGTCTAAAGGCCAATATTTTAACAAGTTTATTAAAGGGAAATTTAAGTATGAACAATTGAGTTGAGATAGTAAGTACCATTCAAAAGTAGGGTGCGTTATGGCTTTACCTAACGCACCATTTTTATTGCCTAAGTACAGAACACCGCAAAAAGGGTATGGAATTTACAGCAGTTTTCATGTATTTGAACCACATCTGTGGTGGGGGCACACCATTGCTGTGCCCCTACCGCGTGGTCTATTTATAGCGGCTGCCATAATGGTTAGGACAAGTCTGCTATGGATAGCTGTGACAGCCGCTCTCTTAGGGTTTGCAAATGTCCTAAGCTGTCTGTCTAGTGCTATACCTGAAAATAGCTGTAATCATTCGTAGGTTGAGTAGAACGAAGTGAAACCCAACATCAAGTCTTCAAGCCAGCGATAATGAAGGTGTATTGCTGGTAGATGTACCAGATGTAGTTGCACAAAAGGCATTGGCGCTAAACATGAGCGTGCGGGAATATGTGCGTGTTGCGATCGAGAAGTTTTCCAGCGAGGACGATGGACTGAGAACAGCTTTAGTAAAACTGCTGGAAAGTGACGATCCGGTAGCAGTTAAAGTGAGAGCGCGTTTAGGTTCAAGGACAATCCAAGAAGTTGCTGTAGAGTTGGAAAAATGTTTGAGGTTCTCAAAAGAAGAAGAGCGGCTTTTTGGTGTTAAAAATGTATTAGCGGGTAGTGTGGCAGTTGCAGAAAGTAATCGCGGAGCTAGTGATGAATTTGATGAAATTGAGTTGTTGGATTTAGCTGAAAAATTGCTAGAGAAGTTAACAAATATATTGGAATAGGTTTAAGGTGATAAAACAGTATTGGATTAATTACTCCCCCTAATTATCAACCTGATTCGTATTTGGTAAAAATTCAGGATTCAGAGTTTGGTCTAAACTGTAAGGGCATATTTCTGGAAAAACCTGCTCAACTAACTCAGTTTCTCGAATCGCTAAAGCTAAACCTAGTTCATAAACAGTGAAGAAAACTTCATCTAGATAGGGTTTCAAACTAGGGCTATCTTGCAGAAGTAGCTTAACTTGAACACGTTGCTCTCGAATTGTACCCAACCAGCTGTTACTACGTTTTTCTGGTTGAAACTGCCATTTCAGTAGATGTCCTAACAATACTCCCAGGCAATTTCTTAATTCTTGCCGTTCTCTTCTACCCAAAGTTTCAATTTCTTCAATCAGGTTAACGGTATCTAATTGATACCACTGTTGAGTTTTTAGCAAGCTAACCTGCTGTTGAGTCCAAGTATAGAAATCTGTTTCATACAGATGAGATGTGTACATCTTTTCAACAGTCATAAGCTTTTCTTTAGCAAAATCCGATAATGACTTTAAATAATTAATGGCAACCTACGCACCACCCAACCTAAAATAATCTAAAATCTAATCACGACTTACGCAAACAATAACCGAAACCCTTATTTTCAGGTAGGGGCAATTCATGTAGCTTTAGCTGACCGCAGAGTATTGCCCCTAGAGCGTGTATTTTTGCTTAAGTCCTACTAATGACTAATTCGCTACCTCAGCCACCTCAATAACCCGCCCTTCATAGTCCTTAACTAAAAAATTCAGGGGCTTCTGGTTACGAATCTTGAATTTCAAACCGCGCACTTCGACTCGCATTAAAATCATTTCCAGGCAGTCATGGTCAAAACAAACGTGGCGTTGCTGATTTTTGCTACCTAAACTCGCGCCAGTAATGACGTGTAGCTGGGTGTTTTTCTTCAATTGATACCACAGCCCATCATTGGCATTATTCAGCATTTTGCTAGACAAGCTCGGCCCAGTAGACATATATAGTGGATCAATGCCAGTTGCGCCGATAGTTTGTTCGTAGTTGTAGTAATAGTGCAATGGCACCTCAGCTGCTGGCAAATCTAGCAGCCCTTCATACAACTGTCGGGCAATCTCCAAATCTGACACCATTACAGTATGTACTTTTGGGGCGCTGGTGAGGAACATCCACATCGCACCAGCGTAAGCTGCTAGCAGCATTACCATAATGCCTTGGGTGGAGAACAGGCTATCTAAGGGCAGGGAAGGCAGAAAGGAGCCTAAGGTAAGGGGACTGAGCAGGAACGAGATCACACTAACTGCTATAACCATGAACAAATAAGGATTCTATAAGGGAGTCAATTTTATAATTGCCGATTAAGACTAAAATTAAGTCTTTGTTTCTAGTTTATCAATACTCAAGTAATCTGAGTCTCATCAACAAACTGAGCAACACCAAGATATTATGCGATTAACTACGGGAGTGCAATTCCCAAAACTATTTTAACAACTATCAACTCAAAGGCTTGTGCAAATTCCTCATTTTCCCGAAGCTAATCATCCCCTGGTGAAGTCGCTGTTCCATCACAGTGACGATGAACTACTAACTCTGTTTCAGCGCTATCCTGATGCAGGGAAGTATTTTACGGTGATTTTTTGCCGCTATAGTCCCATAGTCTATACCTTAATTCGGCATTCGGCGCGATCGCCTGTGCAGGCAGATTATCTGTTTGCCCTCACCTGGCGGCATATCTACTATGAACTCGGTGGACTAAATTTAACCGACTCTCAATCAGGTGAGGAAGCCTTAACCATGCAAAATTGGTTAATTAATATGACAGCTTTCTGTATTAACGAGATTAAACTACCACCTACAGAAGCAATTCATTATTCTCTCCAAGCGACTTCGCCGCCGCTATGGTGCTATGTAGAACAGGCATTAAACCAACTACCACCAGTTTTGCGATTGATGGTGTTAATGGCTCAAACTTTCCACTGGAGCGAAACTAGAATCGCTGCCTATCTGCAAGCCGAAGGTGAAGCGATCGCTCCAAGTGAAGTAGCCAATTCTCTCCAGGAAGGCTATTGTATGCTAGAGGACAAATTACCCAGAGATATTCGCGCCATATACTTCGGGGAAGATTTTGCTCAAGCATGATTTAAGTATAAACGCGCATATTCCTTGTCTTAAATTTAAAAACTTAAAACTTCTTCTTAGACCTTCTACTTAAACCCGCAACTTTACGGGTAATTTTTATGAAACAACGGCTTGTATTTCCCAGGCAAAAGGTAGGCTTAATTTGTGTAGCTGCGATTTCTCCTCCCCAGATACTTTTACACAGCATTTTACTGTTTAGTTTTTTGCTGAGTCCGATAGCGGTGGGTGCGGTTGATATTACCCAACAACTCCACCGCCCTTTAAATAGTTCTGTTGGGCGACAATCAAGAGATGAAGCAGACAGTTTGCTGGGTATCGGTGAACAACAATATGCCTCAGGATATGCCGACAAAACAGTTACGTCTTGCTTACGGGCACTAGAATTATATCACTCAATTGGCGACCTGAAAGCACAAGGTATGACTTACAATTTGCTTGCAAAGGCTTATGTCCAGCTAGGTAGTTTCAAAGAGGTAGAAGATTCTTTACGACGAGGATTAGCGATTGCTCGTGATACTGAAGACTTCCAATCTCAGATTTTTGTGCTGAATAATATCGGTACATTTCTGCTCCAACAAGGCGAATTTGCTGCTGCTGGTAAAACAATTGATGATGCACTTGCAATTGCTCACAATGTCAAAAATATTGAAGGTGAAGGACTATCTTTGAGCAATTTAGGTTTGGTAGCAGCTAGGTTGGGAGATTACAACAAGGCGATTAAATTGTATGAAAATGCTTTAATATTCCGCCGTCAGACTGGTAATGCCATCGGTGAAGCAAATACCCTAAATAATTTAGGTGATGCTTATTTAGTATCTAGAAATTATCAAGATACCATTGGCACTTATAGTTTAGCCATGCAGACAGCTAAAACTAACCGTGATCGCACTAATGAATTACGCGCAATTGACGGTTTAGTTACAGTTCACAGTGCTGTAGGACGTTACCAACGGGCTTTTGACTTACTAGAGCAACGTTTAATACTCGCTGAAGAATTGCAGAATTTGCCAGAAGAATTAAAATCTTTTCAGTCCTATGCTCAATTATACGAGCAGCAAGGTAATTACCTAACTGCCCGCAATTTTTACGAAAGGGCAATTATACTGGCGCGGACATTAAAAGACAGCAAACAAGAAACGCAATTGCTGGATCAGCTAATTACAATGCTTCGGCGGAAGTAGTCAACTTAAATAATTCGTAATACTTCTCTACGAGAGGCTGCGCTCAGTACAAGTTCGTAATGACGCTCTCTACGAGACGTTAAAAGCGTAGCTTGCTTCTCTGTAAGAGTACGCGGACTCGATAACGTAATTCGTAATTAAGTTTTGTGAAGGGGATTTAACCTTGACACAAAACCTGCTGCCTCTACAGGCAGGGGAATTAAACTGAAGATACTTTAGACCTCTTGCATAAATCAAAAATAAGAACCCCACCTCGCCTTTGACTTACCTCAAATTCTCCCCTCCCCGCAGGCGGGGAGGGGCTGGGGGTGGGGTGTTAGGGACTTTTGCAAGAGGTCTATTGGATTAAACCAGCTCTTGTTTGTGTAGCCGCGTTCGCGTCAGCGTGCCGGAGGCTCTATTCAATTTGCCCCATATCTAAGTTGACTAAGGGACTTCCAAATAAAAAAATACTCAACTACTTCTTGTGGGGTGGGCGTCTCGCCCGCCCTAAGCCAGAGGCGGGCAAGATGCCCACCCCACAAGATTGGGTAATTTATTTGTTGCAAGTCCCTAATTCAAAAACACTGAACCGTTTCGTTCAATTCTCAAAGCACTTCTACCCTGTGCTGCATCGGTGGCTTCGTTAAATTTAACTTCCAAGCTTCCTGGCTCTGAAGAGGGTTGTGGAGTCACTATCAACTGTCCGCCATCTGGTCGTTGAAATGTCACCATTACGGGCGCCTTTAAATCTTGCAATATTACATCTGACTTACCTTCTAGCGATCGCGGTGCTGTATCGCCGATAACTTGATAAATTATATTCGCCGCAGTGTCATTCACAAACCTGATAGTAACTTTACCATTAGCCAGTGCGATCGTCGCGATCGGGGTTTGTGGTGGTTCGTTAGTGGAACCCCCTTCTGGTATCGGCTGTTGAGTTTGATCTCCAGAGGCTGGGCGTGGTAGTCTGACACCTGGTTCTGGAGTTTCACCGCCGACGCCCAATTTTGTTTGGTCTTGTGATGGGGTAGCAGGGACGTGAACAACCCCTTGAGCAGCTTGTCTTTGTGTTAGTGCATTGGGAGGACATCCCGGTGGTACTACAACCTGATTATTATGTGGTTCTTCGTAGAAAATCTTCGGACAAGGGTTAATTTTGGGAGTAGATTCTTGTGCTACTGCTTGAGAAATAGCTGGCAGACTAATCAGTACTCCCCCACAAATAGCGCCAAATAATTCAGTGAACTTGCGAACTTTTGGAAATTTCATATTCATTATTGACTCCTAGAAAAACTTCAATTTTTATTTCTTAAAATATTTTTTAAAGCACTAAATAAGTGGGTCAAATTAAATATAAAACCTTACTCTGCCTCCGGCTTCCCTCTCCTTACTAAGGAGAGGGATTGAGGGTGAGGTTTTATCTTATATTTAATTGTGCCTTCCTAC
>NZ_JBTYKD010000033.1:0-27812 GCF_054880495.1 Nostoc sp. | reverse complement strand
AAAGAGGATTTTCGAGACATATTTGAATCAACTATATCTTGGGGAGACAGCATAATTAAATTATTAGATTGGATGCATGATGCACTTTCATATTTTCCGAAAAGTATAGGTACAATGGTTAGATGGTTTGGTGAAATAGTAGGCTATTTTGACGGGAGAACCACGAGTGGTACTGTAGAAGGAATTAATAATAAACTTAAGTTAATTAAAAGACTTGGATATGGCTTTCGTAACTTTAGCAATTTTCGATTACGCAGTTTATTAAACTGGCATTTTAGTATTAATTCTCCATAAAACTAGCGGAAGAACCAACTTTATAACTACTTAATAATTGAGCAGTAAGTTCCTCTCCAACAGTTACATTACCTGAGTAAGAAGTCACCTCATGTCCTATTTTTATAAGTGCGTCATTTAACTTACTCCAAGTATCAATTTCGTCATCATCTGGGATTTCTTGAGAGCGCAGCAATTCATTATGAGATTCATCAAACAGAATTTTTATCACTGGATGCCTTGACATTAATAGTCCTCGTGTAACCTATTTTCTTTAGTATCTTATGGTACTTTAAAGCAGTTTCATTTTCGATATAAGGAACATAACTGACAAGGGTTGGAAGGGGACAACGCGAAAAAGTTCAATTAAAGCCAGAAAGAGCGATTTTTTAAAAATCAACTAAGTAATTTGTAATATTTTATACAAAAATTAAAAGTTATGAGCTAAAGTTACTTAACCCTAACTTAGTGATATTCTTGTCGTATATTCCTCCAGTAAGTAAGTCGGTTTGAATATTAATCATTAGGAAGAGGCAGAAGGCAGGAGAAAAGAGAATTTTAACCTACTTTACTTTTATGAACATAGTTTGATTTCTTCTATTTGTTCTACTAATCTCTCTTTTGTTACCTTCGGTAGAGAATAATCTAAAACCCTGTTTTTACGTCTCTTCTCAACAAGCAAGTTTAAATGACAGAGTTAGCTTGTGATCGCACAATTCATTATTTTGTTTAGCGTTCAGAAGTAAGGCAGTATTTTTCTCTCCTCGTAGTAAAAAAGAGGGATAACGCTCTTTAATCACTCTCTCAAGATAAAAAATTAATAATCCTTGTTAGACAAGACTTTTACCTTTAGGACGAGTCTATTCCTTAATGTATTCCGTATAAGCAACAAAAATCATTATTTCACCCCCCCCCAACAGCCGCAATATCTGTACAACTGGACGTTTGGCTGCTTCAGCTTCCTGAATATCCCCTAGTAATTTTTTAGGGATATACTTCGTCCCTTTTTCTCCGTTTTCTTGCCAGTGGTAATAAGCCTGGGGATAATCCTTCCCGTCCTTAGTTATGGTGCGCCAGTGAATAAAACCGTTGCCCTCGCCCTTGCGTCGGCGATTTTTACTAGGGGATATCTGCGATTGAGAAGAGTTTTTACTAAGGCTGTTGTTCATCTCCCATAGCCTAGATTTCTTAAAGAAGCGATTGCTCCCTTACTTGCTACTTTCATAACTCAACTTAGAGCAAATTGCCCTAGACAAAAGGCGATCGCTGTCCTTGGTTGTTGCATAGTAATACAAAGTTGACGACATGAACGGTTATGCCACCTTTCTGTAGGGTACTTTATTACTGCTTACAACAATAAACCTAAAATGTTATGCTGGCAAGTGGCAACGGAAAAAAAATTACTACAATGATAGATATTGAACATATTGCTACATTCAAATGGGGTAATAAACAAGCCAAAAAGCTAACAGAATTACGCGGAAATATCCCACGTCGTCAGCTTGAGCAAAAAACCACTGAACTTGGGCAAAAGGTTGCACATCAATATATTCAGCAATTAGAACAGCCTGACTATTATGCTACTCGCCTCAAAAGTGGAACAATCACTGTTTCAGTAGAGGTTGTTAACGTTTTATGTGAAGCACTGAATGCCGATATTACCGATTTTTTCGATACTGCCAAAATAATTACTGTTGTTGCTTGACCTTTGTCCGTTGGTAACGGTAAAATAGAAACATACAAAACAAAAGGCGACCGCTCAAGTTTCGTAGGCTCTGCGATCACCCTTTGACCTTTTTACAGGAGTTTCTATTATGACCCATCCAACCTACACACAGCAAGCCCTTTGCCGCTATAACCTCCCCCGTCTCAAAAGAATCGCTGCCGAACGTGGCGTTATACCCACCGGGGACAAAAGAGCGGCTGACACCTGGGTAAACGCAATCATCACCCACCAATCCACCCAGCTTCAAAAAGTTGACAACCAAGCCGCAGCCCAAGTCGAATTCGACAATTACATCGCTGACCAAGCCCAAGTTGTAGCTCCCGAACCCCTCACAATAGTCGAAATTTCGTTTGACCATCACGAATATTATGCTGGTAATCAACTGGTAGCCACCATCGCCCATGACGACAACCACTTAACCCAACGCTGGGTAGTCACGGTCAACGACAAAGAAGTATTCCGTGCCAACACTCTAATGCGTTGCGATCGCTTCATCTGCACTCACTACAAAGACGGCTCATTACCTGTGCAGGATAAAGAAGCAACACCCCCCACGACCGAAAACCGAATCATGGCGCATATCTTCAACGAGTGCCAGAATTATGGGTTTGAAATTCTCGATGATGGCATTTACAACAACAACGGCCTGAAACTGGGGCAAGTCGGATGCACTGAGGGTAACTGGTGGGTGAAGAGGCGTTATTCAGTTCAGCAGCAGTATTCTAACTCGGTCTATGATGCAGTGCGATCGCTGTCGATGGTGGACGTGTCTACTGATGGTAAATCCATTTTTGATGAATATTTTTTAGAGCAACCGTTAGAACAGCTAACTGGCGATAAATTGCAACAGCTGCTGGAGAGAGCGGAGTTAGTCACAGCGTAGTCTTGGGCTTCGCTTGGGAAAAGGTTAAAGGTATTGGTTAAAGGTAAATTTCTTCATTCCCTTCCCCTTTGCCCTTTCCCCCTTTCCTTAATTATTTATTCACCAATCCCCAATTAAATCAATGCAACCGACAATCTCAATCCCCCAACACTGGGGCTACCCTCGCTTTGCTTTGGAACAGCGTACACAAGACGGTATCATTTTGGGATTTTATTACTACCCGAATGGTACTGAATTAGCTGAACAATTCGGTGGTGGCTGGCGCTATGCCTTGATGCCTAATAAAAACTCTGATGAATTGTTTCACTTTCAGGAAAATCAAATTAAACCGCTTTCCTCACAGGAATTATTCTCAGAAATAACCGCAGAGATTGAGTTTTATCAACAGCAGATAGCAATTTTACAACAACAGCTAGCGGCAATGACTGGAGGTTTCACTAATGGCTAATTCTACAGATAACTTTGAGGGGAGAGCCAAACATTTGCTGCGTTTGATTCAGCTTTGCGGCGGTTGTGTTCCATTGCATCGTTTGCAATTCCAATTCTCTGATTCCGTCATTCAAACACTACTTGATAAAGAACTCGTGCAAGTACAGAACACGGGACGGGGATTTTTGTTGGAGATTGCCGAGGATTTTTAGGTTATTAATCCCAGAGGAAACAACCATGAAACTTTACGCTAAGACTATTCCACAAACTTTACCCGATTGGGCAACTGTCGTTACAAAGAATGCAGATTTATTTGAGGTGGAAATCAACGATGAACATCCGAATTTTCAATCTTTACTTGAAGAGTTAGCGACGGAGATTGAACCAGGAACAATAGGAGTGAAAGCAGAGGATTTATGTTCACGGCTCGGCATTGAAATGTCTAACCCTAGCCTCCACCAATTAGTTGAACAAGCTCAAACCCTAATATCGGAAATTGCTACGCACCCAGATTACAAACAACTACTGAATGACGGATATAGCCCTGACTTAAACATTGCTGATGCAAGCACTGCCCTAACTTATCTCCAATGGGAGCTAGACCGGAATCGAGAAACTTCTAATTAGTACAAAAGCGTTCACCTAAAGGAATGCCATTACTTTAGATGAACGCACGGAAGTTTTTCTCCCGCTACAGGATTCCCATTATTGCACACGAAACACTAATCAATGAAACTTTAATCGAGGTGAAATATGACTGCTGAAATAAAACTAGGTTTGTGTAACCCTCCTGAACCCGTCTATTTATATGTCAACCAGGGGGAAGTAGATGGGGAATCTTACGTCTGGTACAAGTTCAATATCAGCCAAGATAAGAAAATCCCAGTTTCCCAAAGAGCATTAACTGGGTATCTAGCTGAACTCCGCCTAACGACTAAAGAATTCAAAGGTAAAGACAATCTCAAACTTGATATTGTTGTTAGTACTGATGAACTTTACGTCATAAGAACTGGTGTTGAAACCAATTTCGCCAAAAGCTTCCTTTTAGCTGCTTCTTTAATCCAAGATTTTTCTAAGCCACTGATTATCGTTGCTAATGCTGGCGACGAAAACACAGTTTTCTGTAATCTTTACGATGCCGTAACCAAAACCAAGATTTACAGGGAATGGAGTAGAGATTTGGATTGGGCAACAATCATTAGTGACATCCAAATTTTACTAGGTGGGAATTCCTCAACTACTCCATCTACACCAAAACTTAGGGTAGTTCCTCAACCAGTACACCCCCAAGACTTACGAATCAAAAACATTCGTACCTTGCTTGATTATCCCCTTGATTTAGTCAGAGAGTGGTTGCAATTTAAAGACGCAAATAGCCCCAGCCAATTGCATATTAGCAAAATTGATGAACTAGTGAAGACTATGTGTTTGGCTTGGGCAGCAGATAAGTCTGACCATCCCAATCATGCGGAGTCTTCTTATCAAAAGCAGGTTGTTGAAGCTGTGGTAAAGGGTGCTGATGAATTAACAGCAATCAGCGCATGGATGCAGGAATTGCAAGCAGTAAAAACTGGAGCAGTGTAAATCAGAAGTCAGGATTCAGAATTATTCTGGCTCCTGACTTCTCCATTAATCACAGAGTAATTAAATCATGAAAGTCATTGTCACAGTAGTCGAAAAAATCATTAGTGAAGCCCATATTGATATCCCTGATGGGCTGGATGAATCTGTAATCAAGCAGCACATCGTAGACCGCTACAACACTGGGGGAATGCAGACTGAGATGAACATCTTCCAAGTAGATTTTGAATCTATCAGCGCTCGGATTGTCAAAGAACATTCTGATACCAAATCTGCATCAATAGGGGAGGTGAGATTATGAGTATCAAATGGACTGATGAAGAACTCGCAATTATTGAGGCGAAAGCTGAAGTCTATACAGTTAAACAAATAGCCTCAAGCTTAAAAAGACGAGGATATCATCGCACACCAGTTGCAATTTTTCTGAAGTTAAATAGCTTAGGTTATTCGGTTCGTCCCACTCTTGATAACTATTCTTGTCAAGAAATTGCTCAAGTTCTTCAATTGAATTTCTCAACTGTTACAAGATGGGTAAAACGAGGATGGCTCAAAGCTACAAGACGCTCTGCCAGACATTACCAAATTCGGAGACGGTATCTCAAACAGTTTTTTGATAACCCACCACAATCAATTAAAAAACGCATTGCTGCTCTCGATACCGAAGCGATTAATTACTTGTTAGGGAGAAAAGCATGACAGAACAAATCACTCCCCTTAAAACCCAAAAAGTCCTTGACCTTTGTTCTGGTATTGGCGGCTTCACCCTCGGTCACATGATTAGCGGTGGTTTTGAAACTGTAGCTTTTTGCGAGATTAACTCTTACTGTCAACAAGTTCTAAATCTGCGCTTTCCACATATTCCAATTATCCCAAACATTCATGATATTACAGTTGAGTCTTTGGCAAGAATCGGAGTTGGAAATATTGACGGTATCATCGCCGGACTCCCTTGCCCCCCCTTCAGCCTTGCGGGGAAACGTCAAGCGTCGCAAGATGAACGCAACTTGTTCGGGGAATTCTTTAGAATCCTTCGCCAAGTTCGACCAAAATGGGCAATTGTGGAAAACGTACCCGGACTGCTTACTGCTGAAGGCGGTGAATTTTTCCGTGCCGTACTGTGGCAGTTTAGCCAGATGGGGTTTGATGTCGAATGGGGAGTGCTTTCAGCTTACGCAGTGGGAGCCGTCCACAAACGGGAGCGTGTCTGGATCATTGCTACCAACTCCCAAAGCGCAGGATGGCAATCACCCCGGAGTTGCTTCCCACAAGCCGGGACAGACGCTGCACCTGTCGGCGGCGGTGATGCTACCCACGCCAATTGCCAGCGACTGGAAAAGCGGCAGCCCCTACCAATTACACAAACAGCGTCCGCCCAATCTCAAGGATGTAGCCGCAGGATTGGATACAGCCACGAATCGCGCCCTCAACCCTCATTTAGTGGAGGCAATGATCGGTGTACCGCTCTTCTGGACAGATGTATCGTCACCCACAGAGAGATTGACGATTGGCTTACCGCAGCCACAATCCCCACTTTCAATAGGCTCAGTCGTGGCGAGATTGCAGCGCTTCCGGCAGATAGCCAAAAAGAATATCGCCAACTCTATGCAGAATACCAAAGTCTCAGAAGACAACACAAACAACAGTTGATGGCTTTAGGTAATGCCATTGTCCCCCAATGCGCTGCACTAATTTTTGAACGTCTGAAAATAATTTTATCCCCACAACAGAAAAATGCATGATTGAGTTAATTACTGCTCTTGAAAAAAGCTGGTATCTTTCTCCACCTTGGGGTCAAACAATGCCACCAGTTGAAGTCAATTTACTAGAAAGAGTATACCTCAGAACCACCAGAACATTCGGCTATTGCTGTGGTGTTCAGTGGAAGCATGAATGTTGGATTTATTCAATTGATTGCGGTAAAGAAATACTCCACGCAACACAGCATCAAATCATCTCCACTGGAGAATTACAAGCCATCACTGTACAAAAACCTGCTTTCGTTCTGGGTGAAAGAGTAATCCTCTGTTCTCACGATAAAGGAACAAAGCAACGGCTGATTTTGGGAATTGCGCTGGTGCATAATTCTTGGTTTTACATGGTTGAATTGGTGTCGCCAACCTTAACTCAATCACGGACTATATCTAATCGCTTCTCATTAGTTGGTGAAAAAAGTTTGCTGCGAGTGAATACCTAAAATTTTGAAATTTACTTAGGAGTCGAACAGGATGAGTTTACCTTTAAATCAAAATGTTTTAGTCGAGTCTCCATCATTGAGAACTTCTGCACTTTCTAACCTAGATGAAGAACGCGCAAAAGTTGTTCTCAGCAAAGCAAAGGCAATAGTGTTCGCTGTATGGAACGGTAGCGGCTGGGCAACTACTGCACAAATAGCGGAATATTTTTCAGTTACAGAGTCCGCAGTCAAAGAACTAACAAGAGTAAATCAATCTGAATTCCAAAGCCTTGAAACTAAAACCCTTACAGGCATTGACTTACGTGATGCTCGACAGACACTCTGTCTACCATCAAGAACTTCCCAAATTAGAGTTTTTTCGGCTTTGGGTGCGTTAAGGATCGCAATGATCTTGCAGCAATCTCAAGTAGCAGCGCAAGTTAGAACCATCATTTTAGACTTGGTTGCAGCTGTTAAGAGCATCACTCCTCAAACTCCTGCACCTGTTCCTGCCCTACCACCAGTCGAGCAGCGCCTACAAACTTTGGTCGAGGCGATGAGAACTTTAGCCGAACTCACAGGTGGCAGACTCAACCCATACATGGAGCAGCATTTTCAAGACTTCGCCGCCAATCTCCTAGCCCAACACAATCAACAAGCACTTTCCGGTAGCCAACAGAAATGGATGGGTGTGGTCAACTTTGCAGAGAGCGAACTGGGTAAAAAAGTCCCCCTTAACGGTTCGCATTATCGCGGTCATCTCGGTACTTGGGTACGCACCTTTTACCCACAACTGGGAGAGCGTCAGGAAATGCGGCTGGTCAACGGCACTCAGCAGCCGGTTTACGTTTACGCCTGCCATGACCCAATTGTTGCAGATGGTCTAACCAAGGCAATTGAAGAGTTTTTCGCTCATCCAAACCCGACTGCTGCATTAAGAACTGCGGGGGCTTTTGCTACTAAGAAGGCACGGGTGTTGGTCAAAAGTTAAAAGCGAACGCTGAGAAAATGAGCATTCGCTTAACCATATCAGCCGAATAGAAGGTTAGTTGCTTGTTATAAGCATACTATTTCTCGGTTACACAACTCAAAAAACTTTGTGAACAAGATTATGCAACAACTCAATTTATTTGCTGAATCAACTCCAGTTTTGCCTATCACTTATTACCCCGATTTCCTAAGCCTTGAACTTGCAAACGAACTCTACCAACACTGCTTGAAATTGGAGTGGCAGCAGAATCAAATCAGAATCGCAGGTAAAACAATGCCTGTTCCCCGCCTGGAATCCCTGTACGGTGATGCCGGATGTGATTACCTTTACTCGAACAGCGTGTTTTTGAAACCCCTGACTTGGACAGAAAAACTCGCTTACTTGCGGGACAGAATCACTGCGCGAACTGGCCACAAGTTTCGCATAGTCATTGGCAATCAGTACCGCACGGGGACTGATTCTATTGGGTGGCACGCTGACAATGAACCATCGATGGGATCTAACCCTGCGATCGCATCGGTAAGCCTGGGGTCATGTCGCAAATTCCAAATCAAGCCCATCAGCGGCCGACCAACGGATTTCTGGCTGGAACATGGCAGTTTACTTGTGATGCACCCTGGTTGTCAGTCCACACATCTGCATCAGCTTCCCAAGACCAACAAAGTTGTTAGCACCCGTATTAATCTGACATTTCGACCACACACCGGAGGCGGGAGATGATTCTGACAAGTCCAGTGATCATGTAAAATGACAGTCTCTTAGTTCATACGTACTAATTAATCCGGTTAAAAAGCAGTCAATAGGACGAAAAAAACAACTACCAATACAAGTCCTGTTGATTGCTGAACTAAAAACGACGGTTTTTTAACCCACGTTAACCAACTTAAAAGGCGGTATACCTCAATACCCCAAGCTTTGCATTGCCTCAAAATATTGGAGAGGATATGATTTTAAAAACGAATTCTCGAACCAAACATTTAACTGAATGGCTCAACAGTGGGGTTGATGAAGAAATCATTGCCCTGAATGTGCGATCACTGTCTGGGACTTTACCCTACGAATATCTGCTCTACAGTCCCAAAATCTCCCGTCGCAATGATGGGCGCTTACGAGACAGAGACTTGAAGAAATACCAGCACATTGAACTAGGCGGCTGGTGGTGCAATGGCGTTGACCCCCTCAACAACTACGCCTTAATGATGTGGGGCTGTTTCAAACCTGACCATCCCCGACGCGACCGCCAGAAGATCCACAAGTTTATCAAGTACGAGCATCCATTCAGAGAAGAGACACGCGCTTTCTTCCTTTTGATACCGAATCGCATTTGGGTGAAAGTCTCCAATCGTAGCGGCATCCCCATCACCGAAGAAGATTTGCAACACCCTGGTGGCTTCTGGCATTGGGTTTGGCGGCACAATGTACCAGTGACAATTGTTGAAGGAGTCAAAAAAGCGGGGGCATTACTGACTGCTGGTTATGCAGCGATCGCCATCCCAGGTGTCAACGCTGGATACCGCACACGCCAAGATGAGTACGGTAACGCCATCGGTAAACCGAACCTCATCCCAGACTTGAAACATTTCGCAACAGAGGGAAGACAGGTTAACATTTGCTTTGACAGTGATACTAAACCAGAGACAGTTCAACGGGTGAGAACCGCTATCAGTCGCATGGGACGGTTGCTGGTAAATGAGGGTTGTTCCTTGCGAGTGATTGATTTACCTTTTGGCCAAGAGAAAGGTGTTGATGATTTTATCGTTGCCAAAGGTCAGCCGACTTTTGACGCACTTTATAATACTGCCGTTGAACTCCAATTATGGGAGATTAAGCTGTTCACTCTGTTGACTTATCCTCCAGCGATCGCACTTAATCAAAGATTCCTCGGACAGCTTCTCGTCCCCGAAGGTGAAAAGCTGATTATCCTCAAAGCTCCCAAGGGAACAGGCAAAACCCAATGGTTGTCTACTGAGGTGGCGAAGGCGCATGACCAGGGGAGACGAGTATTAATCATTACCCATCGGATTCAACTTGGAGAAGCATTATGCGATCGCTTTGGTGTTAACTATGTCACAGAAGTTCACGGCTCCGAAACAGGCGATTTGTTGGGCTACGGAGTGTGTGTAGATTCACTGCATCAAGAGAGTCAAGCGCGATTCAATCCCAGTGACTGGGCAAATGATGTGATTATTATTGATGAATGTGACCAAGTATTCTGGCATTTGCTCAACTCTGGTACGGAGGTAGCCAAGCGTCGGGTATCAGTTCTCAAAAACCTTAAGCAACTGATCCAAAATGTTTTAGGCAGCGAACACGGAAAAATCTATTTATCTTCTGCTGATGTTTCCGATACTGATGTCAAATACGTTCTTTCTCTTGCTGGAGAATATCGGGTTAATCCATTCGTTATCGTCAACAACTATCGGCACGTAGCTGGCAACTGTTACAACTATTCTGGCAGTAACCCGAAGAATTTGATTGCGGCACTCGACAAAGCTATTTCTAAAAGTGGACATCATTTATTATGCTGTTCTGCTCAAAAAGCAAAATCGAAATGGGGAACCCAAGCACTTGAGGAACGTTTTCGTCGCAAATTCCCTCACTTACGAATACTGAGAATTGACAGCGAATCTGTTGCAGACCCCTCTCATGCTGCTATGGGGTGTATTTCTCACCTGAACGAAATTCTGACCGAGTATGATTTAGTTATCGCCTCTCCAAGTTTGGAAACTGGAGTCAGTATCGACATTCGAGGACATTTTGATGCTGTTTGGGGAATTTTTCAGGGAGTGCAGCCGGTTAACTCTGTGCGGCAGATGTTGGCACGCCTCCGGGAAACTGTTGACCGTCACATTTGGGTCAGAGAATGGGGGATGGGCGTTGTGGGCAATGGCTCTACATCCATAGGAGGATTGCTTAGAAGTCAACACGTCGCAACGAGGGCGAACATTGCGCTGTTGTCGGCGGCGGATAATGACGATTACAGCTATGTTGACCAGAACTTCCAGCCGGAGTCATTACAAACCTGGGGCAAGCGTGGTTCTGTAATCAACGTAGAGATGCGGCGCTATCGAGAGTCTGTGCTTGCGGGGTTGGTCGAGGATGGTTACACCATTATCGATGCCTCGGATGCTGATGATGATGAGACTGGCGCAGTAATCGAGTCGGTTAAAGCGGCATCTGTTGAATTGTATGCTGCTGAGTGTGAAGCGATCGCGGATTCTCCAAACATCTCTGATGCCAAACTCAAGAAGCTGCAAGACACAAGGGCGAAAACCAAAACTGAACGACATCAGCAGCGCAAGGCTGAATTATCCCGTCGCTATGAAGTTGAAGTTACGCCTGAGTTGGTTGAAAAAGATGACGATGGGTGGTATCCTCAACTGCGGATGCACTACTATTTGACACTGGGACGAGAATTTCTGACGAACCGTGATACTAAACGGGCTAAGGCGCAGTTAGAATTGGGGCAGAATTCGATTTGGAAACCTGACTTTAACAAGGGGCAGATGTTGTCATCGATGCTGTTGTTAGAAGAACTGAATCTGTTGCAGTTGCTTACGCCTGGGGAACGGTTACGCTCTTCTGACGAGGCAATGCAGGAATTTAAAACACTGGCACTAAAGCATCGGTATGTTATCAAGAATTACTTGAATGTCAGCATATCGGAGAAACTGACCCCGGTGGCGATCGCACAGAAGTTACTTGCCAAAATTGATTTGAAACTGGATTATGTTGGTCGATTGGGTAAGCGTGAAAATCGGGAGTGCGTCTATCGGTTTGTTGCCCCTGATGATGAGCGTGATTCAATTTTTAGGCAGTGGTTAAATCGGGATGAAGCATCAAACCAATTCGCAATTGATAATTCGCAATTCGCAGTTAAAACAATTGCGAATTGCGAATTGCGAATTGCGAATTGTTTGGTGTCAGGCACTAATAATATAGTATTAACCACGCCAGTCATTGACACAACATCACACTTAATCCCCAAAAATTCTGATTTGGTGTCAGTCACCAATAATATAAACATAACTACACCAGTCATTGACACGACACCTCTTGATATTCCCCAAACAGTTACCCAGGTGGAAAATCCTCAAGTCCTTGGCTGGAAGGGGTTAAGTCTGAAGCTGCGGCAAGGATTGGACAGTGCTAGTCGGTTTTACACTGAGTTAGTCTCCCAAGTTGGCGTTGCTGTCGGCGTTGCTGATGGTGAGCCTTACTGGAATCGGTATCTGGGGCAGTGGCAGGTTTGGGTTAAGTTTGCAGACGAGTGTAGGTCTGTGGTGTGCGATTGGCTGGTGAGTGTGTAGGTCATGTCCTGACAAAGCTCACCTGATTAATTGCATGTTATGGTAATCAGTCAAAAAAGTTTAATATGAAACAAATATTGCAATTTATGGATTTATGCAATGAGAATTACTAATATTTACGTCAAAAACAACTGCTTAGTATTTTGTACGGATGATGGATGTAAGTCAGTTTATCCTTTGTCAAATATTGTTATAGATACAGGCTTATCAATGGATTCACTTTCTCCCAATAACCTGACAGAATCGAGAGTGCAAGCAATTATTGAAGCTGAAGGTGAACAAATATCAATAGTTGAAATCAAAGGCGCCATCGGTAGGTTACAAAATGCCGAAAATTGCCTTGATGTTAATTATAACGAAGTTTCTCATAGCTGCGTTTATTACTTTTCCGGGCAAGTCAATAAAATCCTAAATCAAATTTTTACCTAAAGATAAATCAGGTTTCTCGATTCTTGTTAATTTGTCTAACCATCTTGATGCTTCGTTATAAGATTTGAACTGGTTTTCACTAATACGGAACTCTTTAGTGTGAACCATTCTTCTTCCTTTAACCCACTTCGTGCCGTGGTATTTGTGCAACAATTCGTGATACAACACAAACTCAACTACGAACCCAGGTACTTTCGCATCATCTAGGGTTAAACTCATCACTATTCTGTCTCTGGCTGACTCGTAGTGTCCAAATTTACGGTAAGTGTTAACTCGGCTCCATGCTAAACGTGGTTTGGCAAGACTTGCTGCAAAATATTCATGATTGACTTTATCAAATAACTCATTTAGATTATAAAACTTGCCTTGTGGATTTTCTGCCACTACCTCGGCAATCAAATCAAGCTCTAACAATACAGCAATGTATTCTTCTGTACTAGCAAATGACCTGATGAGTCGTGTATTATCTTGACTCTTGCCAACAAGAGCAGATTCCACTAATGCTTGCAAAACTGCTTTTGGTGCATTTATAAATCCCTCACTAATCATAATCTCCGCTGTGCTAGCAGACTTTCTAACCTGATATAGCCCAGCTAAATTAGTTATTTCAATCATTAGTTTAAATGATTTTTGACCATGTATACCAAGAAGTTGTTTAGCACTTTCCAACACATAGCCAGTAGTTTTCAGGTGAAGTTTTAGATATTGTTCATCTGTCAAAAATTTGACCCATGAGTAGATTTTACGGGATAAATTCGTCAGATTTGATGGCGTTGCTTGTTGATTAGAACAGATATTTTCAATTTTTGTTGCTGTTTGAATTAAAGTCTGATTTAGTTTTTGTATTTGAGTGAAATCATAATTAGGATTTGAAGATAAATGAAAAATTTCCTGTAATATGCTGTTTTGTTGAACTTTAATATTTTTTAAACTAATACTCTTAACGCTCATTTGATTTGTGTAACTATCAGGAATATGCCAGTTCTCACACCTCAATATTACTATTTAATCTGAGGCAATGATTCTTTGTAAGATGCGCCGCAGTGGACTGAATGGATGGCGTGATTTTTCGGCACAGATTGCGATCGCTAAAAGGTCAGTTCCTCCCAAGCAAAAAAACTAACTTTTTTACTTGTGTATTCCACTTCCTAATCTCAAACAAATATACCCACTTTCGTGCGTTCACATAGAAGTTACGGGAGCAAGTTGGATCTCAATTGGACTACGTGTGTTGATTTGGGACGAGAAAAAACCCAGAGCAGATTCTGACCAACTAAAACTCTTATACCATGTCAAACTAAAAGACAAAGTGTTGACGGAGGTTTTTAAAGATGGATTCTGTAGCCCAACTTGAGTCAGGATGGCACGATAGCGCACTTGAGAGCATTATAAATATAGTCAGAGCGCCCGATGGTGACTTTGAG
This sequence comes from Nostoc sp., assembly GCF_054880495.1. Lineage (NCBI taxonomy): Bacteria > Bacillati > Cyanobacteriota > Cyanophyceae > Nostocales > Nostocaceae > Nostoc > Nostoc sp. The sequence goes on along the minus strand of NZ_JBTYKD010000033.1, from coordinate 13,593 downwards.
AGTATTGGCAACCTCGCAAATACTGTTGCTGATTTGCATAGCTTACAAAAAATAATAGAACTTCTTCATCGCACCCCACAAGGAAAACAAGCATTTGAAAGACGCTCAAGATTAGGTGATATTGATCTCCAAAAACTTTATCGCTTACCTCTTCGATTTATTTTCATCGTCAAACTGTAAATCCTGTAACGTACAGCATACACCTGATCTAAGCCCAGCGATCGCCGTTTCTACGTCAATTGAAACAAGTTTATTTAATTTTGAGAGATTAATCTCTGAATTAATGAGATATTAAGTTGAAAACGGTTCTTCAGATAGAAATTTATGACAACCGAGCAAGAGCTTCAATCTCTTTTTAATAAATTAGATACCGATCATGACGGCAAAATCTCCATTAATGATCTTTTTTTAAGTCCTGGCTTAATTACAATCATTTCATCAGAAACAAATAGCACTACTCCCCAGGAATTACTAGTAAATTATGATTCAGACAAAGACGGCAGTATTACTTTTGAAGAGTTAAAGGAAGCAGTTGAAAAAGCAAATAATTTAACCTAGCAACCCAATACCCAAAAATCCTGAAGCTGAAATTGCAGCAAGGCTTGGACAGCGCTGGCTCCTTTTCCAGTGAGTTAGTCTCCACAATTGGCTCGGCTGTTGGAGTGGCTGATGGGGAGCCGTTTTGGAATGGGTATCTGGGGCAGTGGCAGATTGCTGTTAACTTTGTTTCGGGGTGTAAGTCTGTACTGTGTGATTGGTTGATAGTGGTTTAATTGTAGATACATTTGGAAGGAGATTCCACAGTTAATGAGTCGTCAATTCATATCTTCTGGTTCTATCTTCGAGCAAGAAATTGCTTATTCTAGAGCAGTTGTTGATGGAGACTGGGTTTTTGTTTCTGGTATCACGGGTTTTGATTACAGTTCGATGACCATATCTGATGATGTTGTAAAACAAACAGAGCAGTGTTTTAAAAACATTAATGCTGCACTGACAGAGGCAGGACTGGTAATGCAGGATATAGTGCGAGTTCGTTACATTTTACCGATTCGAGAAGACTTTGAACAAAGCTGGCCAGTAATTCGTAAATATTTAGGAGATGTCAGACCAGCAGCAACAATGATTGTTGCAGGACTTTTAGATCCTAGAATGCGGATTGAGATAGAGGTGACAGCAAAAAAAACTAGGGGCTAGGTTTGAGGAGCAATTTTGTGACAAATCACGTAGCTTCTTGGCTACTCGTATTGCTGAGAAATACACCCTTGGACGATGAAAAATCGGTTCCCGTTGTATAAGTTCGTTCAAAACATTCAGTATCTTTGGATCTGTGACTAAATTCGGTTCCATATTTTTTGACACAACATCACAGTCAATACCCCTCGTTCAATCAACGATGTATCAATTTCACCAAGATGACGATTTAGTTGACGTATAATTAAATCCTGTTGTCCTTCAAGTTTTGCTCTTTCACGGTCTTGCTGATAAATAGGTTCATTATTTAATCATTATTATGTAACAGTCTTTGCAAATAATCTGATACTGAACCATCCCAATAACATTTTACACATCTGCCATTGATGAATTCATGTGTACATAATTCGTAACCATATAGGACATGAGAGCATTGTGGACACAAGGAACTCATCTTTAAGGTTTCTTGGTAATACAAGCTACTACATTCATCGCAGGTCTTAATTCGTGATTTATCCATAACTATCAGAAAATTGGCTACCAACTGAGGATGGCTTATGAAGTGGTATAAAAGAACAGATGGGTATGGCATCTTCCAACTTCTCATTCTCCCGCAACTTATAGATAGATGCGATCGCAAATGGTAAGCGTGAAAATCGGGAGTGTATTTATCAATTCGTTGGACAGGTTGTCCAGCTTTACCTTCCAAAAGTGGATGTCCAAGTTTACGTTCCAAAAACATCTAAAAAATAGCATACAGAAAAACTAAACTGCTCAAACTCTATACCTGTATGTAAAATAAAGGTTTTGGTAATAGTGATGCCTATGGCAGCAAGCGATGCCTTCGGCAGCAAGCTCGCAAAGCTTGTAAGAAATTCCACGAGTTAGGGGGATAAGTTGGCCTATAAGTAGTATTAAAGTGGATTTGTGTCCAATTCTTTCTTCCATTTTTGTTATTATGTCCATTTTCTTTTTCCAAAAAAAGCGATCGCTTGATTAATGCCTTAACGAAGTTATAAGTATTTCAGCTTACACTTGTCCAACTTCTCATTCCAAAATCTTCTTCAAGTCACACATTCTCCAAACAGTTAGCCAGGACGAAGATACCCTACTCCCTGGCTGGAAAGGGTTAAGCCTGAAATTGCGCCAAGGACTCGACAATGCTGGTCAATTCTACAGTGAGCTAGTCTCCAAAATTGGCAATGCTATCGGGGTTGCTGATGGGGAGCCTTACTGGAATCGGTATTTGGGGCAGTGGCAAGTTTGGGTTAAGTTTGGAGGCGGGTGTACGTCTGTGGTGTGCGATTGGCTCAAAGCTGTGTAGGTCATTCCTCACAAAACTCACCCGATTAATTGCAGAGATGGATTGGTTTTATTTTGGGTTAAAATTCTTCGTCTAAAGAGCTAAGTACATCTGCTGAATCTCTTGATCCATGAAATACCCGCCCGCATTTCAATGGTAGTATCTTCAAAAGAATAGAAAATCAGATAATCCCGAAAATCCTTGATGCGCCATTGTCGGATTTTACCCAATCTCGATTCCACCAACTGCGTTACCTTTCCCATCCCAGGAGTCTTTGACAACTGAGCAAAGGTTAATTCCGCAGCATTTAAGAATTTAACTGCTGCATCCGTATTCCCATTAACCAATATATAATTTGCCAAATGTCGTAAATCTTGCGTTGCCCGGTCTTTGACAATTAACCGATAGTTCATGTATCGTTTTGGTTCCCCATGCTATTCTGACCTAAAACGGTAGAACGCAAATTCTGCCAATATTCCGGTGTTACTTCCTGCCCAAGAGAATCAATACCCTCTTTCAATAGTCCTTCTAACTTCACTTGTGCCTTGCGTTTTTGGTCTTGTTGTACCAATGAGAGAAAATATTCGCCGATGCTACTGTAAGCACCTGCCATCACTTGTGCCTCTACATAAACGCGCACCTCATCAGGTATGTCAATACTGATATTCATTGGCGTTCCTGTATAACTCCCTTCATTATTTTAGCTGACAGTTTTCATCCGACATCAAATTATAGCCAATCCCTTCTAATATGGCGATCGCCCCATACCATATCTGGATGATCGCCCCTATTCTCATGAAGCCCTTGTTGCCGTTTTATAATGAAAGGATGCAAAAGCTTACCATCACCCGACCTGACGATTGGCATCTGCATCTGCGCGACGGTGCAGCACTGAAAGCGGTTCTGCCCTACACGGTGCGTCAGTTTGCCCGCGCGATCATCATGCCGAACTTGAAGCCCCCTATCCGCTCGGTGGCAGATGCGGCAGCCTATCGCGATCGCATCCTCGCCGCCATTCCAGAAGGCCAACAGTTTGAGCCATTGATGACGCTCTACCTCACCGACAACACCAGCCCCGACGACATTCTCCGGGCGAAAGAATCTCAGTTTATCAAAGCGGTCAAGTACTACCCAGCCGGTGCAACGACCAACTCAGACTCCGGTGTGACGGATATTCAAAAGGGTGATCGCGTCTTTGAAGCAATGCAGCAGGTGGACATGCCGTTATTACTGCACGGGGAAGTGACCGATAACGATGTTGATACGTTCGATCGCGAGAAGGTGTTTATCGAGCGACATTTAATCCCTCTCAAGCAGCGATTTCCCAACCTGCGGGTGGTGCTTGAGCATATCACCACCTCGGATGCGGTGCAGTATGTTTTGTCTGCCAACACCATCGCAGCAACAATTACGCCACAACATTTGTTGTTTAACCGTAATGCCCTGTTCAAAGGCGGCCTTTGCCCCCATTTTTATTGCCTGCCCATTTTGAAACGGGAGGAGCATCGTCAGGCTTTGTTGCAAGCGGCAACATCGGGGAATCCGAAGTTTTTTCTAGGTACTGATAGCGCTCCCCATACCCGCACCAGCAAAGAAAGTTCCTGTGGCTGCGCGGGATGCTTTTCGGCTCTGCACGCCCTTGAGTTGTATGCCGAAGCATTTGAAAGCGTGAAAGCCCTGGATAAACTGGAGGCGTTCGCTAGCTTCTATGGCCCAGATTTTTATCAACTGCCGCGTAATACCGAGCGAATTACCTTGTCCAAAACGACTTGGCGCATTCCTGATGAAGTTCCATTTATGGAATCTGGGCTTGTACCTTTGGGGGCGGGGCAGGAAATGACATGGCAAATGGTATGACATTCGCATTGTGCATCAGCCGTTGTGGAATCTGGCATGGTACAAGAGCTACTCAGTACGCTGACGAGTGATGAAAGGTGGGGGGTGATGGTTGAGTTTGAGGAGGTTTACCCCGATGGATTTGCTCAACTGGTGGACAGAGCGCCTGATTGGGTGGAGTGGATGGCGTGAATCATCTGTTGATTGCCGTGTTTGGCAGACAATTTTTTGTTACTCAACGGTCAATACAATGTAAACTCTGTAACCCACAGCGTACACCCGATCTCAGCCCCAGCGATCGCCGTTTCTACGTCAATTGAAACAAGTTTATTTAATTTTGAGAGATTAATCAAAGATTAATGACATATTAAGTTGAAAAACGGTTCTTCAAAAGTAATTGACACATATCCTTTGACATTTCGCAAACACTCACCCTAGTGGAAAGTGCTGTTATTCAAGGTTGGAAGGGACTGAAGCTGAAAATGTAGCTTCGACTTGACAGTGTTGGCTCTTTCTACAGTTGACGGGAGCAAGTTTGTTTTAGCCCAAGATTGAACCTGAACCGACTTCCCACTGATGTTTGAGCAATTCCTGGTAAGTCTTTTCCCTTATCATCATCTGCTTATACATCATCTGCAAAAATTCTTGAGCTTGTTCACGGGACATCTGCTGCACAAAATCCGCGAAAGTTCTAAGGCTAAATTCTTGTTCTAAAGATAATTCAATGGGTTGATTCATCGCTTTTACTACCTACTTTTTTATTTGAATTTGCTTATGTAAGCAAACATTGCTTTATATAAATAAATGTTACGATAACTTTACACAAATCGAAGGGGTGTAAACCGTACCGACGTAGGCTAGAAATGCCGTATCTCCTGCTGAAAACCTTGATATCACTCCATTGTGGCAACCCAAGTAAAAACCTAAGTTCTAAAGTTTCTTACTTTGAGGTTTTAAAAGCATTTTTAGCCTCTGCTTATGGCTGGCGATCGCTCTTAAGGCGGGCGAAACAGCGCCATCGCTGTTGGAGAAGATGGGCAATACTTTGGGCAAGAGTGGTGAGTGTCGCGGCGTGATCCTGGAGTTTGAGGATGTTGACCCTCAAGAGTTTGCTCAATTGGTGTCAGATGCGCCCGATTGGACTGAATGGATGGGGTGATTTTTCGGCACAGATTGCGATCGCTAAAAGGTTAGTTCTTCCCAAGCAAAAAGAACTAACCCTTATCCAAAAGGATTTTTCTGGATTAAGTTTGTGTAGAAAACGCTATTTTGTCTTTGTTATCGAATCGAAACGTCAGGCTGCCCGATCTATCAGTATTTCCTATGCAATCAAAAACACCAGAGAGAAGGCAGCCTTTTCATGGCTGAGTCTTCGACTCCTTATCTGTAATTAGTGGACTCAGATAGAGTCCGCCATTTTGCCGTCTCTTGCTCAACGTAGGCGTTCTTCTGGGCTATTGCTTCAAGCGTGTCTGTACCTAAAGGCAACCGCAAAGGTGGAGTATCTGCGTTGACGATCTCAAGGAGGGCTTGGGCGAGCTTGGTGGGATCTCCCTGTTGTTGATAGTTCCGTTCAGATGCGATTTTACGAGTTTTACCGACAGTCTCGGCGTAATCGGGAATTTGCATTGCAGTTCGCTGGAGTGAGCTGCTATCAAGAAAATTGGTTCGGAAATATCCCGGTTCGACAACAGTTGCATGGATACCCAAAGGAGCTAACTCATCGTGCAGAGCTTCAGTAATGCCTTCAACAGCAAATTTGGTTGAGCAATAAATGCCCCATCCTGGATAGGAGCGATAGCCGCCAATCGACGATAGGTTAATAATGTATCCAGAACGGCGCTGACGCATACTGGGCAATACCACACGGGTTACATTCAGCAGCCCGAAGACATTGGTGCGGTAGACCCACTCAACCTCTTGGGCACTGGTTTCTTCGATGCCGCCCAGTACACCGAATCCCGCATTGTTGACTAACACATCGATCTGCCCGAAGCGTTCCAGTGCTGCTGCAACTGCCGCTTGCACCTGAGCCTCGTCGGTAACATCCAGGTTAAGCGTCAATACATTGGGGTTCGACTCGAATTGATCCAGATCGGTCTTGTTGCGGGCGGTGGCAATTAATTGGTTTCCTGCTGTCAAAACAGCTTTCGCAATTTCGGCTCCAATTCCACGGGAAGCACCTGTAATGAACCATGTTTTCTGAGTCATTAGACATCTCCTGACATTAAGTTAGTAAAACAGCTAAATTCTTGAACCGATATCAATTCCTTTCTAGTAGTCTGCCAACCCAAAAATGCTGCGTGATGGCTCTTTAAAGGAGAAGGGGGAAGGGGTAAGGGATTTGAAACCTTTCCCCTTTCTCCTTTAAAGAGCCAAGTTCACTTGGCGAACTACTAGGCAATTACAATAGCCGCATTTTTGCTCTGTCATCACCTCGATTTTGTAATCAAAGCGATTTAGATATGCTTGTTGTGCCCTGTTTCTTTGCCTATATTGTTGTCACAGTAGATTTGCCGCTCAGTGGATATATTGTAGAAGCAACACTAGACAAGCCGTATCTAGCATTTAAGTTGAGCTTGGATGCGACTCAGCTTTGGAATATTATTGACCAAATTCAACACAGCCCAGATAAAAAAGAAACTTCGGTTAGAGGCTTGTTCGTTAGTGATGCTAATGCACCGTTGATTGATTGTGCCACCAGACTAACACGGCTGCTGGATACGCCCCAGGATATTCCATTACTGGCACCGATGATTATTCGCGAAATCTATTATCGCCTTTTAATTGGCGAACAAGACGAAGCGGTTCGGCAGATTGCGACATCAGGTAGCAATATGCAGCGCGTTGCAGAGGTGATTAAACGTATCAAAACTAATTTGACAAAATCGTTGCGCGTTGATGATTTGGCCCAACAAGCGAGTATGTCTCCTGCATCATTCCATCGCCATTTCAAAGCAGTCACCTCAATGAGTCCATTGCAATATCAAAAACAGTTGAGATTATTGGAAGCACGTCGTCTGATGTTGGCTGAAAATGCTGATGCAACCAAGGCGGCTTATCAGGTTGGTTATGAGAGTCCTTCACAGTTCAGTCGTGAATATTCCCGCTTATTTGGTGCCCCACCCATGAAGGATATTGAACGTTTACGATCACTTGAAAAAATTGCAGTTCGCAATAAATAGCACATATTACACTTTTAGGCTAATACATCTAATACTGACACAGGTGTTTGAAATCACGTTTCAACAGCAATTTTTTACCGTCGTCTTTGATGGTCAAAGGAAAGCAAATTGCTTTTCACTAAAACGCTTTCATAGTTGGCTCGTCCAGATTGGTGAGCCTTGAAAAAGACTTATCTGATGCCCGCTCCAAATTGGAGCTACCATCTAGAACATTACTTGCCAGAGTTTTTTCCTCGTTAGCAACACTTCGTATATGCAAAGGTAAAAGTGAAAGTTTCCAAAATACTAGCGAACGCTCATCTAAAGATGCAAGTTCTTAGTACTCAGGGCGATCGCTAAACAATTCAATTGCGCTGTCTTGGGTTTGGCGCAGTTAAAAAGAGAAGTTGATTCACGTTCCGAAAAGCGTCCAACCAAAGCTGATTTTCGAGAATCTGGAGGATTTGAACAAGAAGTTGCTGTGATGTTGGGTTTGTACTCTTGAAGATTACTACGATAAACAATCCACCCAAAAAGGTATTTTTGAAGTTTCAGTTTTGAAAAGTCGGTTTAGTAGTGAGACGACTATTAATAAGTTTTTTTAATGAACGATTTGGACAGTTTAAAAAATTAGATAAATCTCATTATCGAACATATAACTGAACAAAAAATATTGACCTGATTAACTGCAAGATTCAACAATTTATCGTTTTTTTTAGTACAATATATTACATAAAATAACTCATTTTAGGAGATAAATACATTGAAACCAGTAACAATTATTAACTTTAGCTGGAGCAAAAGCAAGCATCGGGAAGGATTATCTTTCGACCAGATGCAGGCGTTTGATTTAATCCATGACTGGTATGGTTCTAATCCTGATATGCCATTTGTATTGCGCGGTTATGCAGGTACAGGAAAAACGTTTTTAGTACAGCGAGTAATTCAATCGTTTCAGGATTGCTTCAAAACACGAGACTTAGATAAAAATAAAAATGCTGGTTTAAGAGTTGCTTTGTGCGCTCCAACGCATAAAGCAAGACATGTATTGGACGCAATGGCTCAAGAGGCAGGTCTTACTGTACATATCTCAACTCTCCACAGCTTACTTCATGTTATGCCTGGAGGAGAATATGATGAAAATGGAAAGCAGCGACTTAAACCAAATACTTACTCTAGAGAGCCTTATTATCACGAATTTGACTTAGTAATAGTTGATGAAGCTTCCATGTTAGGGCAAGAACTTTTTAAGTTAATTCCTTCGCGGACTCCTACTATTTTTATGGGAGATCCAGCACAATTGCCACCGATTGAAGATAATGTTGATTCTTCGCCGATCTTCCAGTTGCCTTTGGGAATGGAATTAACACAAGTCATGAGGTACGAAGGGGCAATCGCTACTTATGTAACTGCACTCCGCCAAAATTTAAATTCTCAATTTCCACCACGATTACAGAGCGAGGGGAATATTGAGAAAATGCAATTTGATACTTGGATAGCAGCAGCTATCGATGCTTATAAGTTTTCTCGCTCCTCAGCCAAGATTTTGGCATGGACTAATAATCAAGTTAACAATCTGAATCAACAAATTCGAGCTGCGCTTTATCCGGGTGCTGAACCAATAGAGATTGGAGAAATTCTCTTTGCTAAAGAACCTATTTTCTTAAATGCCGACTCTGGGGAGCAAAAAGAAATTTTTATGCATTCTTGTGCTGAATGCGAAGTAAGAGATTTTAAAGAATACTCTGGTAGTAGGCATCATCTAGTGTATAGTCCGTTTAAAACTTATCGGATTCAAATCAAGAATGATCTGGGTAAAGAAGCATCCCTCTCAATAATTCACCCTGATTCTTGGGATTTAATTAAATATGCAGTAAATAATGCCAAGAAAGATATATTTCAGCTAACTGCAAATCAAAGAAGCTATGCTTGGCGAGAATATTACGAGTTTTTAGAGACTTACAATTTATTAGTGAAAGGCAGCTTGATGAATCGATTGCAATACGGTTATGCAATTACTGTACATCAATCTCAAGGGGGAACATTTACTAATTGCTTTGTTGATACATCAAATATTTTTGGGTGCCGAGATAATGTGATGCGTAATAAGTTATTGTATGTTGCTTATAGTCGGGCTTCGCAACAACTTTATTGCTATAGTAAGTGGTAAGATTAAAATTTTTATCCAAATCCTCAATTAGCATACATTCTCATGTCTAAACACCTCACTATGAACATGAGAATGAAAATGCCTTTATTTCTTAAAAAGCACTTTTCTTTCATTTTCAGGCTAATAGTAATCAAATTAACTATTACATTACTACAAAAATATCAGAATTCCAATTTAAATAATTATATTTATTTTTTGGAGCATCCACATGAAAGCGCTATCTGTTCGCCAACCCTGGGCATGGGCAATTATTTATGCTCTCAAAGATATAGAAAACCGAGGCTGGCCTATTCATTATCGCGGCGACATTCTGATTCACGCAGCCAAGACTTGTACCAAAAAAGAGTACCAGGTAGCAAGAGAATTTTGCCAAGGGATGGGGGTAGTAATCCCAGAACTAATCTCTCTACGTCGCGGTCAAGTTATTGGCATTGTCACAATAGGAGATTGCAAGATTGCAAGTTCTCACAAGTTGCGTCTGGTTGGGGGATGCCTGGGCAATATCACTGGAAGCTGGAGAACCCGCGAGAAATCACACCAATTCCTTACATTGGGCGATTGGGGATATTTGAAGTACCCGATGATTTGGTCATGGAGGTGGCTGCATGATTAAAACAGCCCGAAGTCATACGCTACTTCCAAAGCCAAAATCAGTAATAGTTGAGTTATCTGCAATACCCGAAAAATTCTTAGAGGACGACCTTAAAAGCATACAACTTCATAGCCAAGGATGCCTCTATCCGTATATCGAGAAGAAAAAGCTACTTGATGGAACCATAGCCTTTTACCCACGAGTTATAGGCCAACGTGACCCAGACAACCCGATTCAGTGGCGATGGGGTTTTAACTGGGAAGAACGAGTTGATGGATTATGGAAAGGACGAAGTATCGGCTCAATCCCTCCTGGCGCTGTCCCCATGATTCGTCTAATGCAACAAGACGGGGCAGCTAGAGAAGATATTATCGCTTTTATCAAAAAAGCGAAAACCAAAAAGACATCACCAAAATTAGATGTCTGCAAAAATTTTGATAACACATATAAAAAACCAACACTTCCAGATGATGCACCGATCGCTGTAGTACTTTTCGCGGGTGGCGGCGGCATTGAAGCGGGGATGGTGCAAGCCGGGATTCGTCCAGTCATTGCGGTGGAGTTTGACCCCACCAAACCAGACTTGAGCAGGGCAATCGCCAAAACCCATGACCACAACTTTAACGAATACGGCTGTAGAATAATCCAGCTAACAGTTCAAGAAGTAGCACGGTTAGGATTTCTAGGTTTTCCCCGCCGCCCCGATTACCTCCATGCCTCCCCAGTGTGCGCCAACTTCAGCCAAGCTCACACAGCTAAGGCGGGAAAAGGCATTGAAACGGCTGACGACCTGAGTGCAGCGATCGCAGTTGCAGAAGCCATCCGACAGTTGCAGCCACGGGTGTTTACTCTCGAAAATGTCCCACGCTATCAGAACAGTCAGAGTTTCAGTATCATTCTGTCAGCTTTGGAACTTGAGGGGTACTCGGTTACTTACAGCGTGGTCAACATGGCTGACTTTGGGCTACCCCAGGCGCGGCGGCGGTTAGTCCTGATTGCAAGTCGGGGGTTTCGGGTTGCCCTACCTACGGGAGCTACACCTTGTGGTTGGTACGAGGCGATCGCTCATCTAATCCCCACCATGACCGATTCCCAACTACTCCCCAAACAACGGCAAGCGGTAGAACAATTTCTGGCAACGAATGAACCAACGCCACTGCTAATACAGAGAGTTGGGGGACGTACAAAGTCCAAATATAAACCCGGATATTTACCTTGCAACACTATCTTGCGATCGCACTTCACCGACCACAAAGGTTGCAACCGTAGTAAGTTCGCTGATATCTGGTTGCCTGATGGTACGGTCAAATCCTTGTCTATTGAAGGGGCTGCAATCTTGCAAGGGTTTCCCGGTTGGTACGAGTTTTCCAACAAGACTGCTACGGCGGGGTCAATTATTGGCTATTCCGTACCTTCCACTATTCGCGCCAACTCCCGAACTGCTGAAGTGGTGGAAGGCATCAGCCCAGGATGCTGAAGCTGAAAAGAGAGTATGAGCATCGGTTTCTACTGATTCTTTAGTTGCGCCAGCAGTTGATTCAACTTTGGGTGAATTGGCAACGGCAGAACCCTAGTGATATAACGCTCTCGTTGTTATGAAAAGCTAGGGGATTTAAATGTAACTAGTAGTTAATATTTGATATTGATTTGGGCAAAATGATCTCAGGCTCTTTCCATGACAGTAGATTTGGCCAATTTATCTAACGATAACTTCTTCACCAGCAAATTCATAGATATGAGCAACTGTACCAAAACAAAACTTTCACATGACTATCACATTTTCAAGTTACTTTACTTTGGTAATAGACAAATCAATCCACTGTATTGAGATATGGATAGCCTTCTCAATGTTTAAAACTAAAAATTAGTGAATTTGTATGTCTATTGAAGAGTTAAATCAAGAGTTAACTAGATTACGTCAATGCCTTGAGCAACTAAAAACAGAGAATGCTGAACTACGCCAGGCAGTTCTAGAATATACTACTCAACTAAAGCAACACAAGAGCGAACAGCAAGCTGCACTGCTTGAGCGCCAACGGATAGAAGAACAACTCCAAACTACTCAACAGTTTCTGTATTCTGTGATTCAAACCATGCCTGTAGCAGTTTTTGTCAAAGATGCGGTTGATCTACGAATTGTCTTATGTAACCAAGCCGCGGAAAAGTTAGCTAGTGCCAGTGCCGATGAAATTTTAGGGAAGAACGACTACGACCTATTCCCCAAAGAAGAGGCCGATTTTTTTACCAAGCGAGATCACGAAACACTTAATAGCAAAAAATTATTAGAGCTCCCTGAAGAAATAATTCGGACAAAAAGCGGCGAAACCCGCATTTTACAGATTAAAAAAGCTCCGATTCTTGATTCTCAAGGACAGCCTAAATATTTATTAGTGGTTCGATACGACATTACAGAACATAAACAAGCAGAGGCTCAACTCAAACAGCAAGCAATAGAACTAGAGCAAACTCTCAAAGAATTACAAAGTACTCAAGCTCAACTTATCCAAAGTGAGAAAATGTCTTCTCTGGGTCAATTAGTTGCTGGAGTTGCCCATGAAATCAATAATCCAGTAAATTTTATCTCCGGCAATTTAACTTACGCTAACAAATATATCCAACAACTACTGAATCTACTTCATCTTTACCGCATAAACTATCCCAATCCTGCTCTTGAAATTCAAATGACAATTCAAGAGATGGAATTCGATTTTTTAGTAGAAGATTTGCTAAAATTACTATCTTCAATGGAAATTGGTGCTGAACGCATACAGCAAATTGTAGTTTCTCTTCGTATCTTTTCACGGCTAGATGAAGCCGAGTTAAAAGCAGTAGATATTCATCAGGGTATTGAAAGTACACTGAGTATTTTGGAGCATCGTTTAAAAACCAGAGCTAATCATGTCCAAATTCAGGTTCTTAAAGATTATGACGATTTACCTTTAGTTGAGTGCTATGCTGGCCAGCTAAATCAAGTATTTATGAATATTTTGTCCAATGCAATCGATGCTTTAGAAGAGGCATTAATTCAAGGGAAACTCTCGCATAACCACCCACAAATTCGGATTTGTACTCAACAACTGAATGCTCAACAAATAGTTATTCGGATCATCGATAATGGCCTTGGTATTTCCGAACAAGTTAAACAAAAGTTATTGGCTCTTCAGTACTTGTTATGCCAAACTAATAAATAAAATGCCAATTTAATAAGCATCTAATTCTAAAGTTTTCAAAATTTCTAAATCCATAACCAGAACGTTTAATCAGTTTAAGCTTATTATTAATTCCCTCAACCATACCACTATTTGTACCATTATCAAAGTAAGCAATAATTTCATCA
>NZ_JBTYKD010000032.1:0-24871 GCF_054880495.1 Nostoc sp. | reverse complement strand
TTAACGGCTTGTTTTACCTCCTCGCAACAGTGTTCGATTCGTTTGATGCGAGATTCTTTCATATACTTAACGTACTCGGCTCAAATCGCTCGGCATAGCTCTGGGAAATGCCTGTAAAGAACTCGCTTAGGATACCCAAGGCGTTTTGCTACTGCTGTCATAGGTAGCGGTTGTTCATTCGCTTGAAGCGCATTTTCAAGTAATTGTTTAGTGCGATCGCTATCAAACTTTACTTCAAGCTTTTTTGTACTGCTATCTCTCACTTGGTTTTGAGGCGTAGTAGGAAATTGACTAGAATTCTCCTTAAGAGTCTCTTGAGTCAAAAAATCCAGCACAGATACCTGAAGAGTAAAACAGATTTTCAAAATCACATTCAGTTCTGGCAAGACTTTTCCCATCTGCTTTTAAACTCGGTATCGCTGAGTTTGATGTGGTTATGTTTTTCCAGTTGGGTTTTGAGGTTGCCTTTGAGGTCTTCGGCATTGCGAAGGGTGACAGGTTCGTAGCCTAATCCCCTGACGCGATCAATCAGCTTTTCTTCTAGTTCGGCTTCGCTTTGGGTCATGTTACTCTAGTTGAGAATTTTATTGATGCCATCGAGAAAAACTTGAAAACTACGAGATTTGTTTTCAGTCAAGGATAAATAGGGCGCGATCGCTTTGGAGTGAGTACCGGGGTAATATTCTGGAACTAACTTTCTGAGTTCTTCTTTCGCGGAGTTGAGTCGATCTGGATAGCGAAACTTGTTTTGATCTTGTTTTTTATTCAGACTTTGGGGCTTTAGTCCATAAGCTTTTTCGATGGCGGTGAGATCTCCGAGAAACCAAGATTCTAATTCATGGCAAATAATGCGGATCATTGCCTCTGGTTTCCCTGCTTGTTGGCAAAGTTGCAATAGATATGCTTTTAAATCTTTGCAGTCATGGGAATCTTGATCGTGAACGATTATAAATTTTGTGTCAGGTTTAAAGTTAAAGGCTTTGATCTTCTTAGGAATCGATTTGGTAAGATCTTGTTTGCCTTGATGGGGGATACAAATATAACTAATATGCTCAGGAATTAATTTTGGAAGAATAGTCTCTAGTACAGTTTTCATAGAAGATTCTTCTAGTAAAAAAATCAGATTATAGCTCATCAGGGGGCGACTCCTTCAAACCAGCCTTGATTCCAGAGATATCCGGGTAAATCTCCTGCTTTCACTAAGTTGTTCAGGGTTTCATTATCGCTGGCTCGAAAAATTTTGGTAATTCCTTGTTCTTTTGTCAACCAGAAAATACTTTCTAGGGGAACAGTATTAAGAAAGTCAGGAGAGTGGGTAGAGACAAAAACTTGTCCGCCTCTGTGGGCATAGCTAGCAAATTCTTCAGCAAGTTCGTGAAGCAAACTAGGATAAAGTTGGTTTTCGGGTTCTTCGACGCATAGTAAAGGATGGGGTTTAGGATCGAAGAGCAGAATTAAATAGGCAAACATTTTCATTGTGCCATCAGAAACATATCGATCGATGAAGGGATCTTTAAAAGCTTGGTCTTGAAATTTGAGAATTAGTCTACCGTCTTCTGTTTCTTTTGCTTCTACTTTAGAAATACCAGGGACTCTTTCTTTCATTTTGTTGAGAATAGCTTGAAAAATGTCAAAATGGTTTTGATAAATATATTGAGCAACCACTGCCATATTATCGCCTATAGGAGTGAGGTGTTCGGCATAGGATACATCTTTGCTACCTCTGGCATCGCTGATATGGAAATCGGAAACATGCCAATTTTCAATTAGTGAACGAAAGGCACTAGCGGCTTTGAAGCGTTGAAATTGCCCCAGTCCTTTAATTGCTAAGATATCGCTAGATTCGAGTTGTTGTTCTTCGCGTTCTAATTCTTCGTCAGTTTGTTCAAAATTTTCTTCGTTAGTGATCGCATAACCTTTACCTTGCTGAAAGTCCAAAAAGTGGTATGGGGAACCGTATTCGCCACGCTTGTAGCGTAGTATTTCTCTTTTTACTACGGGTCGTGCTTTTTCTTCTTTTCCAACAATTAAAATATAAGTGACGAGGCGCTCTGTCTCCAGAATTTTCATGCGAAATTTTAGTTCTATTTCGATATCTTCTTGTTCTTTGCCTCTAGTGACGACTTCATTAAATCCACCTCGGATCTGAAGGGCTTGACGAATGTTATTTTTTAGGGCATCACGTAGAAAACCAAAAATATCGAATAGGGTAGATTTACCTGTACCATTGGCTCCGATAATGACGCAAAAAGTTGGAATTTCTTTGATTTCTAGAGATTCAAAGGCTCGATAATTTTTAATTTTTATAGAAACAATTTTCATAACTAAATCTACCTTAAAAAGAAAGAATACTACTTTTCTTCTTGCTATGCTTCTATATGTAGGGAATTGGTGTTAATTTCCTTGTTTTCCCACAATCCTGCTAACTATTGGGGATTATGGGAGAGGTCTTTGCGGATGGTGTCTAGGGTAATGTTTTTCCCTTCCCAAATTCCGGCTAGGGCGAAAAAGTCTTGATCCTCTTGGGGAGGTGTTTGGGGTTGTTGGCGATCGGCTTGAAATTCTAGGAATTCTACAAATTCGATCACTTTTTTTTGTTGTTCGGGGGGGAGTTGTTGGATTTTTTGGATTACGGTTTCGAGGGTTAGCATATTGGGCGTTAGGTAATGGCTAGTAGGTAATGCTTTGATTCTATTCCCCATTCCCTGGTTCAAGGGTTAAACCGCGATAGACTTGTTCAATGGGGAAATTGAGGTTAATGCTTTTGAGTTCGATTGTGTCGCCTGCTTTGTAGTTGATAATCAACCAGTCGCCTGCGTCGTTTTTGTGATACAGGTCGATTTCGATACTGGTGGAACTGATTAGTAGGTAATCGATTAAGGCTAGGTTTTGGCGGTACATTCGGAATTTGCCACCGCGATCGTAGGCTTCGGTGCTAGTGGAGAGAACTTCAACGATTAAGCAAGGGTAGGTAATATATTGGGTTGTGGTTTTATCGCGATCGTCGCAGGTGACGCTGACATCGGGATAGGTGTAGTTATTGGTTCCTACAATGTTAACTCTCAGGTCTGAAGTCGCGGTGTCGCAGCCACTCCCTTCTAAATGAGTAGTAAACAATGTGATGAATCTGGCAGCAAGTAAGCTATGGTTTTTGCTACCGCCAGTCATGGCGTAAACTTGACCGTTGATCAGTTCGTGTTTTTCTAGTTGCTGTTCTTCCCAAGTGAAATATTCTTCGGGGGTTAGGGTGGGGAAATTTTCTTTGGCTGCGATCATTATGGAGTTAGCTCCTGTGTAGCGAAATTCATGGTATTACCTTATTTTATACAAACATTTTTTGTAGTAAGCCTTTTTTGAATTTTTCGGTTTGGTCGATTTCTTAAGATACTGCTTTTATCTTTTGATTGATTATAGTCAGAAATTTGACTATTGTTTTCTGCTCTTCTTGAGAGGGAATTTCAATTTCAATCTGTGCTAACTGAGAACTATATAAATGTACGACTGTATTACCTTGGGCTACTCTGGCAATATCTTTTTTTCTATAATGATTTAAGAGGGTGTTTGAAAAGTTTTGAGGGGTCAAATTTTATGCTAATCGCCTCACCATAATACGGATCATGGCAAGATAAATAAAAGTTTCCGAAGTTTCGGGCAATAACTCATAGTCCTGACCAATCGCCGACATCCCATCAGCCAACCAAAAGTGCGCTCAACTACCCAACGTTTTTTGAGCAACACAAAGCCCTTAGTTTCTTCTGGTCGCAGAACTACCTGCACAATCCAGCGACAAAAGTTCATCACCCATTGCATAAACGGCTCACCATCAAAGCCCCCATCCACCCAGATGGTGCATATCTAATACATTTTAAATTTCCAGATTCAACTAAATCCTCTTTAGAAAGTCCCTTTCCTTTTGAAAAATTAGCAACTTTGCCCAGGGTTGTTTCTTGCCAATTAGGAAAAAATGCTCCGTCGTCCTGTTTAAATATAAGTCCACTGCAATGGCATCATAATGGCGTATCCGCTTGCTTATAACCCACCAAAGATCCAAGTAATACAGGCGATACAGTCTTAAAGAGTGACTTTTTTCAGCAAGGCTCCTATACAAGGAATGGGCGGGTTGTATCTAATCACGGATGAACTCGCCCATAGATTTGTTTACTGGCTCTAATACTTAGAGACTATTTGTGATTTATTTTATAAATGGTCTCTTAGAAGTAAATAATTTTACTGGAGTATTTCATGAAGTATTAAACAATTTCTGTTTAATACTTTATTTATAGTCCGAGTTTATCAAATTTGTGTAAAAAGATTACTGAATCTCTGAAGAATAGATTGATGCTACTGTTCACCAAGGTAAGCTGGTAATAATATGAACAGGAAGCCTTTTTGTACTGAGAACTGGAATGACCACTAATAGTTTCTCAATTAGTCAGCAATATTCGCATTTTGTTACGTCTAAATCTAGACAGCCAAATGTGGAAATGGCACAAGAAGAGGTTTATAGCTTCTTTGTGGAAATTGTCAAAAAATTGTCGCCAGACGATGTTTTACGGGAATTCAAAGGTTTATTTATAGACGGTCTTGATTCACAGTATGCCCATTCTATACCTGAGATATACAGGATTTTTTTAAAAGATAACGAACAAGAGTTATCTAATACACTTAAGCGGTGTATCTACATAATAGTTAATAATTGGACGACTAACAGAAAAGACAAATATATCCAAGAATTAGTTAATTTATTTGCGAATGAAAGCCTGAAAGTAAAGACTAAGAATTTTCCAGATGTAAATATCTGTAAACGTTGGCTAGACAATTTCATAAATAGCAAAGACTACCAAGAACTAAAATTATTTGCTGGTAAACATGATGAATCATCTAAAGGTCATTGGGCTAATCGCTACACTTCGTATTTATTAATTGATCAATCTGTTAATGAGAATAATCCCAGAGAGCAACAAGAGGCTGCTAAAAAGCTTTCTAGACAGATAAAAGACAAATTTAAGTTTGAACTGGCAATGTATATTGCTCGTTCTCAATTTGCCGTCTCAAGCACAACAAGCTACACAAATCCCAGTGTTTTGGGAGATAACGTTCTGCGTTTAATAAAAGCAATTGTTTTAAAAAAGGGTGTGTTTAGCTATGAAAATATTGCCAATATATTTATCAAGCAAACTCAAAAACAAACTCTTGAAGAATTTAAAATAAGTATAGAAAAATATCTCTTTTTTTCTGTAGATAATCAAGAAGTAGTCGAGACTTTGCGGCGGAAGTTCGCAGAAAATTTATCCTTATGGAAAAAAGATTATAGTCAAGAAATTATCACGAAAGAATTGTTGTTAAGAACTTGTAATCGAGTGATTGATTCTTTGACAACAGAAAATGGTAAAGAACCTTCGTCATTATTTATATTATTACTTACCCAAGGTCACTCTCTAACATTGGTGATTATACTGCTAAAGACTATTTTGATTTGCAGAAATTCCCGCAGGCATTTAGAAATTAGGATTGCTCATCTGATTCGTTATTATGAAAAATATCCTGAAGATGAGTGTAAGTGGGTAATCAATTTTATGGAAGTCTTTAATATCACGTTTGCAATCTATGCAGAAAATGTAGAATATAACTTGATTAAGATGGAAGAAGAGCAAAGCAGTAATCCGCAGTTATATCTGGATGGTTATCGTGTATTTTCACAGATGAAGGTAGATAGACAAAAATGAGTGTCGGCGGATTCACGATTTAGCGAGGTGTTCGTCTAACCAAGCGAAGGCAGCACCCGCAGTTTCAGCTAGAATACTAATGAGGCGATATAGAGCGATCGCACTAAATACTAGGGCAGATGGAAAGTGGTGTTGTAAAAGTTCATAGGCAGTCGCTTCAAACACACCTAACCCACCAGGCGCACCCGGAATGATAAATCCTAACAACCAAGCGCAACTAAAAGCCCCTAATAACAAAGGAATTTGATTCACATTCAACGAACCCAGCGCGGACATAGTTAATATAAACCCAGTGGCGCGTAGTCCCATAAAGCCCAATTCTCCCAACAAAGGTCTTAGGGGATAGCTTTTAAGAGTGAAGGGAACAGTTGACTCACTAGTGACAGCAGACTTTTTTGCTTTGAATCTATACAAAAAGCGAATAACTGGGTTTAAAAACCAAGGATGAATCGCACAAAGGACTACAGCTAAACTCAGCAATTGTAATATTTGTATAACAACGCTAGTATTAGCTGCCGCAAACTGGCTACTGCATAGGACAATGATGATTAAAGCAGCCGCTAGCATGAGTAACGGTTCTAGCAAAACGCTTAAGGTGGCTGCACCAGCAGAAACATTGGCATTTTTGGCGGCGACAATTCGCCCGTAGTGATGCCAGATATTACCTGGTAAATACTTAGCAATGTTCGTTTTTAGGTAAACTTGGATGAATTGGCTAGATGATACAGGTTGATTTAACTCTTGTAAAATCCAAGTCCAGATCCAGCCAGCCCAAGTATGTGCTAGTAAAGTGATGCCTGTTGCGATCGCTATAATTGCCCATCCTACCCCATGAATGCGGATAGCAGTTACCTCAATCCAATTATCCTTCAAAGCTCTAGCTAAAAAAAACAGCGTTCCGCCCAAAATTATCCAGCGTAAAAATTGCTTCATCAATCAATTTAGTAATTTAACGGTGAGAGCAACAAGGGCTGAATACCTCAACTATTACAGTACATCAGCTACCTATCTAAAGCTTTTGAAGTATTAAAATAATTCGTAATTCCTAATTCATAATTAAGTTTTGTAACGATAATAGAGAAAGAGCCACAAAAGTTGCTGCTTACTTAAACCCACGGAATTTATTAAACAGGTCTATGTATTTCTTTTTTCAAAATGGATATGATTTTATTTTATATCTTCCTAGAGTTAGATAAAAATATTCTATCAATCATAATTAAAATGTGGCCTGCGCTAGAGGTAAAGTTAATTTTATTATTCATATCCTTGATAGAGGTTATCAGAGATTCAGCAAGCACAATAATTTGCTGACCAATCCAATGATTCAGCAAACTATTAGCTTATTAATATTTTGTTCAGGAGGACTAGATGAACACTGTAAGAGTATTCTTGAAAAAAATAAGATTGCGCCAGATATTAACTATCTTTTTCGCTGGACTACTGTTGATAGTTAACACTGCTTGTAGTGGGGCAAATGCTCAAGCTGCAAATCTCCAAAATCCTGCTGTACAAGCTAGCGGAGCAAACAATCCTTATAAGAACGGTGGAGACAACTATACCAACTATAGAATGTCTACCGATCCGAAAATAGCCAACCCAAAGGCCAATCAGGGACGCGACCAAGCTAGCTTACAAGCAAGTTCGCAATTATTGATTGCTACAAAGGGAGAATCTGAGATACTTTATCCTGGTGGCGAGACACCAGCAGGTCGAGCCCAGAAAGAAGCAGAACTGCCAATCATCACAGATAAGGACTTTCAAGAACCTGAAGCAGGTGGTTTGATTCAGAATGAACCAAATTTAGGAACTCGGTTTCAAGAGCGGATTGAGACTGTAAAAGAGGCTGTTGAAGAAGCTTCCGGCTTTTTGAAAAACAAGGCAGATGAAGCGGGTGCCAGACCGGAATTACAAAAAAATCCAGCAGTAGGCAGATAGAACAATTATTTTGTCTCAATGGTTGAGATTTTAAATAGATTCTAAATGCCATCTGGGTTAAAGTTTAACTTAGTCACAAAAATGCAAGGAGTAGAAGTATGAAAAAAATAGGTACTTGGCTGAAAAACATTCGTCCCTTGAAAGTTTTAACTGTTTTTTTAGCAGGAATATTCTTATTTCTGACACAAGCTTGTGGTGATCCAGGAATAGCCACACAGCCACCAAAAGCTGACGCTCAATCACCTTATTCCAAACGCTACGATCCCACAAAAAATACTCCTCTCTCTGCTCCTGCTGGTGGGATAAATAACTTTAGTGATGTTGATCCCAGAGCGCAAGATGAAAAGGCAGCGAATGACAGAGGTGATGCGTTAGCGAAAAATGCTCAAAAAAATATTGAGCAGAAGGGAATTGACAGTCGAGAGCAATATGGCGAAAATTACCAAAAAGGTACACCCTTTGGTGAAAGAGTGAAGAACCTGGGTGAAGATATCGGCAGTTCAGCTGAAGAAGTTCGCAAAGGTGTTGTTAAGGGGACTCAGCGAGGAATTGAAAATCTCAAGGGTAATACCCAGAATGCTGCCGAAGACGTGACAAAAAATGTTCAGCGTGGGGCTGATGATGCTGGTAAAAATGTTCAGCGCACAGCTGAGGATGCAGGTAAGGCAGTCAAGAGAACAATCAAAGACGTTGATTGAGATTAATTATCCAATCCTCCTGCAAAAATATGAAAGTGCCCACAGACCTTTAGTCTGGGGCTAGTTAAAAAAAGCCTGTCTATGCAGGCTTTTTTTGGGTTTTAGGTGGGGTTTAATTTCCTTGCACTCCATTAATGAGTCTTTGAACTTTATTAATAGATAATAGATACCTCCAATTGATAGACGCAGGTAATAAACCTCTCCCTGCCTTGAACTCAAGTTCAAGTCTGTCCCTCTCGCCCGTCGGAGAGGGACGATTTTGCGTAGTCAAACCAGATTGAGCTAGTTTACTTCGACTTGTGTGTACACCGTAGCCCCACGGAGGGAGAGGAATGGAAGGGGCGTAAAAAGCCATGACACAAAATCAGAAATCAAGACTTATGTATCTTTCTTTTTTCGGATGAAACCACCCTGCTTCTTCGTTGGTGGAGAGGGAGTGCGATCGCTAGTACAGCACGGCGTAAATAAGCCACCCATTTGTAATCTCTGAAACCCTTGCTAAAACGTAATTACGAATTACGAATTACGAATTACGAATTACGCGAAGCGGTACTAGTGATATGCTTCTCTTAAAAAGCTGGCATAATTTGCCCGAACCGTCATAGTAGTAGGATGACTTACACCTAAAGTCCGTTCACAAATTCTCAAAGCTTGCTCAAACAAGGGTTTGGCTTTCTTGTAGCGTCTTATATTACGGTAGAGTGCTGCTAGATTGTTCAGACTAATAGCAACATCGGGATGGTTATGTCCCAGTAGGCGTTTACTCAGTTCTAAAGCTTGCTGATACAAGGGTTCGGCTTTGTTGTAACGTCCTGTAGATTCGTAGAGTTGTGCTAAATTATTCAGGCTAGTGCCAACATCGATATGTTCTTTTCCCAGCAGGCGTTTTCTCAGTTCTAAAGCTTGCTCAAGCAAGGGTTCGGCTTCGCTGTAACGTCCTGTATAACAGTAGAATGCTGCTAAATTGTTCAGGCTAGTGGCAACATGGGGATGTTCATCTCCCACTAGGCGTTTCCACAGTTCTAAAGCTTGCTGATACAAAGGTTCGGCTTCGCTGTAGCGTCCTGTAGATTCGTAGACTAATGCTAAATAGCTGACGTTAGTAGCGACATCGGGATGTTCTTCTCCCAGTAGGCGTTTTCTCAGTTCTAAAGCTTGCTCAAGTAAGGGTTCGGCTTTGCTGTAATGTCCTGTAGATTCGTAGAGAAATGCTAAATTGTTCAGGCTAGTGGCGACATCAAGATGGTTGTCTCCCAGCAAACGTTTTCTCAGTTCTAAAGCTTGCTGATATAAAGGTTCAGCTTCGCTGTAGCGTCCTGTAGATTCGTAGAGTCCTGCTAAATTGTTCAGATTAGCAACAACATCGGAATGTTCTAAACCAAGACGATTTTGAGTCAGTTCTACACACTGTTGTAACCAAATTTCTGCTTGCTGATAAAGTCCTTGACTTTGATAGAACCAAGTTAATTTAGTAAACAGAGTGATTAAATTTTTATCACCTAAATACTGGGGTAGGTGGGTTGCAACTTCTGTAATGTGCGGGATATGTGGAGTGAGGTTAAGAATATCTTCAGAGTTAGGCTGTTGCGGAATTAGCTTTGCTACTTCTAACATCATCACTGCAAATTTAGTTTTTGCTTCATCCGCCTCACTTGACTTATTCAACTTCATTTGGAAAAGTTGCCGAATTAGTGGATTTAGACGATAAATTTCTTTACTTATCCGTTGTAGCAAATGCAATTCGAGTAAATTGGCTACGCCTTTCTCCCAAAGTTGTTGTTTGTCATCTTCTATCGTCTCAACAGATAAGGGAATGTCAGCTAACGCACACAAACTTAGCAAACAGCCAAAGCTTTGTGCATTCTCATCCAACTGTTCCCAACTCAATTCAAAAGCTTCAGCTAGACCGGATTCATAATCTATCAATGAGTTAGCATTGACTACTGTTTCATGTTCCAGTCGCTTTTTCTCTAGCCGCTTCAACAGTGTTTCCAGAGACAAATCTGGCATTTTATCCAGATATTGCCCGACTAACTCTAATGCTAAAGGCAAATATCCCAAAAATTTACAAATTCTTCTCGTAACCCAAGCTTCTTGTTGCAGTCGTTCCCGAACCACCAGCGATTTTAATAATTTTATTGCCGCCAAGGGTTTGAGGACATCTAATTCACTATTATATTTCGCCTTCAGGTAAGCTTGTAACTTTTCTAATTTGCCCCGACTATTGGAAATAGCTAACTCAGGATAATTCTGGGCGAACTTTTCATATACCTCACCCATCCAGTTCCTAAAAGTAGCAACATCAACGTTTAATTCGCTGGCAAGTTTAGCTTCACTTTTACCTAAGTTTTCAGTCTTAAAATATTTTATAAAAGCTGCCATTTGCTTTAGAGATAAGCTATGAGTAGCAGCTTCTTTGGCTAGAAAATTAGCCCATTGCATAAACAGCTTGTAAAGTTTATTTTTAATTCTACTTTGTCTCCATTTGGAAAGCACCTCTCTTTGGGGTAGAAATACCATTTGCATAGAAACATTTACAAGCAGTGGTTGCCTTTGAAGCTCGAAGTTGAGCCTTTGAAGCTCGAAGTTGAGCCTCTGAACCTCAAAGTTGCACCTCTGAAGCTCGAAGTTGAGCCTCTGAACCTCGAAGTTGAGCCTTTGAACCTCAAACTGTACTAAGGTGAGTGATTTAATGAGTAGGTGCAAGCAAGTATTTAGAAAAAACTTCAAGAAGCTTTATTTCGCCGAGGCTAATTTATCCGCAATGCGTGTAGTTTCTGGCAGACGATATTTTGTGGTGCAGCGTAATACATAGTCAATCGCTGTCGGTAAACTAATACGATGACCACTGGAGATGTAGAGAGGTTTTACTCCTGTGCGCGATCGCAAAACTGCCCCAATCGTTTCACCCTTATATATCAATGGTTGCTGGCTGCCTTTTGTTTCTGACAATTCCCCATGCTTACCTACCAATAACGATTTGGCTACACCAATTGTCGGCATATCTATAAGTAATCCTAGATGAGTAGCTATACCTAATCTGCGGGGATGGGCAATTCCTTGACCATCACACAGGATGATATCTGGTATTGTTTTAATCTTCTCCAGGGCGTCGAGGACAGCAGGAATTTCCCGAAATGAGAGGAAACCAGGAATATAGGGAAAGGAAGTAGGACGGCGTGCTAGGCTTGTCTCGATTACTTGCAAATCAGGAAAACTCAGTATTACTACAGCTGCACGGCTAATTGTTCCATCAGCTTCAAAACCCATATCCACACCAGCAACGTACTTGATAGGTTCTTGCAGTTGATCCTCTGTAATTACATGATCTCGCAGCTTTTCTTGGATAACTATGGCTTCTTCCAGGGTCGAAGGCCAAGCATGATCTCGATAAATCTTCATGTTTTAATTTGGAATAAAATTGATTGATCTAAATCCTGGTAATTTTGCAAGCAGAGAAAATAAACACTAATTTTTGATATTGATGCCGGAAAAATATATTTTTTGCAAAAGTCGATGAAAGACTATCTTTATACTAGATATTTTAACCCTAGTTAGTTGATATCTTGCATCAGAATGTTATTTAAGGCTGTGAAGAGGGAATCCTGAGAATATAAGTTTATTTTCCCAGATTTTCTTTTTTACTGGTTATGACACAGCCGAATATTCTGGAACTTGCAAAACAGGGAGATACCGAGGCGATCGCATCTCTGATGAACCGCCACTTACATCCCAAAGCTATGACTGCAAAAGTTGCCTTCAAAGATGGTTGCTTAGAGGTAATGCTAGAATCTGCCGAAGTACCAAATCAGCAAATTTTAGTTGCATTTGTCCGCAAAGGGTTAAGGGCTTTAGGGGCTGCATCTGTTGAAATAGTGAAAGTTTATGGACAACAAAGGGATAGCGAGTTTCCAGCTTGGAGTCAAGAGTTTGATTTAGCCATAGCAGAAGCTGAACTAGAAGCCATAGATAATGAACAATCTTCTAGTAATCCTCAAACCCTAACTATTTGTATTAACTTAAGTGGCGATACGGCACGCGGATTAACAAACCAAGATTTTGAAATTATTGCTAATCAAATAAGCACTGATATTTTATCATCTTGTACTGACGTTTTTATTCAAAAAGTAAGTATTAGTAATGGTAGCTCTATGATTACAAAAGAACGTTAGTTTTTTGTTTAACGCAGAGGTGCAGATAAGAAGTCTAAAATTGGGGCTTTTGTAATAAGTTTAATAAATCTATGTAAATTTTAAACATCGGGTTTGAAATATTCTGAGAATGTTGCTTTTACCTGTAAATGGGGAATCCTGAGATAGAAGATATTATCTCAGATTTTTGGATTTATTGGTTATGAAACAACCGAATACTCAGGAAGTTACTAAGCAAAAGCTACAAATGTTTTACTGGCCTTTATGGTTTCCTTATCCTACTTCTTGGTTAAAAGCATTGATTTTGAATCTATTTTTGAGCGCTATTATATTTGTACTCAAGAATCCTGGAAAGGTAGGCTACTGTATCGCATATTTTGTAAATAGTCCTGAGTTATTTGCTATATTTACAATACTGTTAATCCTATCTCCAATTCCTATAATTTCTTTGACTCATCACTACTTACACTTGCTCATTAGTCGATTTATATCAGAAATTCAGGCACCCGAAATAGGTAGAACGCAAGGATTATTACCAGGAATAATGAGTTGGTGGGAAGGATTATATGCTTGGCTTGTAATTGCAATTTCTACACTTATAGCAGCTTTGTTTTCTACAATCCTCCTACCGTTCTTTAATCTTAGCTACGCTAGATCAATTGAGTACTACACAGAAGTGCAAAATATTAATAATATAATATTAATGTTTGGGCTGTTCTATATTTCTGCTGGGGCACTAACTTATCAAATTGAATATTTGGTAAAATGCCGAATAATATCTGCTTATTCTAGCAGTAAAGAAACAAATGCAAGTCAATCAAATACTGATTTGAATACAGATAAAGAACTCAATAGATTGCGCGGCGAAATGGGTATACACAAAATGAAATCAAACATTTTATCCAATGATGAAGAAACTACAATCATCAAGACTCGAAAGAAGTATCATAATTTAAATAAAAATTGGTTGCTCATTCTTTTGATATTTTCAATTCCTGTAGGAATACACTTTTCTTCAAAGTTCTTAGAAATACTTCCCCTAACCTCTAAAATTTCAACACAAATACCATCAAAGTCTGTATTAGTTACACCCTCACCAGTGACTTCAGAATCGCCGACTATGTTACTTAAAACAGATACATTCCGAGAGGCTGTTAATCAAGCAATCAGTGCTGCCAAACTAACCCAATCAGCAAAATCTCCAGATGATTGGAAGATAGTTACGAGTCAGTGGGAATCTGCGATCGCACTTATGAAAACCGTACCATCTTCTAGCCTAAATTATGTAGTAGCTCAACAAAAAATCAAAGAATATCAGAGAAATCTAAACTACGCTGAGAAAAATTCTGTCGGTAATAAGGAAAGCGATCGCACCTCAAAGCTAAACTAGAAAAAGGAGTGCGATATTCCGACACTCATGAGGATAAATTATCATGCTTAATGGACTCAGGCAACAGGCGATCGTCAAACCTGGTGGTGTAGTAGAAATCTGTTCTCCAGAACTTTCAGCAGGTGCAACTGTCGAGGTGATAGTACTTCTGGAGTCACCCGCAAAGCATTCTGAAAAGCCTCTAACTAGCTTTATTGGATCTGCTAGAGGTAGTTTTGCCAGATGAACTTAATTCAATGGCTAGACAAGCTTCTGCTGAACGAGCATGGTCTTCTATCGCTAGGTTTTATGACAACACTTCGACCCTTCGACAAATGTTGGTGAAAACCTGCAAGAGCAAGTTATGTCTTCGATTCAAGAATCCCCTCGGCTTCAGCTAGGGGAGTGTCAAAAGTCACGCTGATAATATTGTGCAGCTTGCGACAGATTAAATTGTAATAGCTTCTCCTCTGGCAACTTGTATCGCAAACTCGGCTTAAAAGGCGAAATATTCAAACTGCGAATTATTTCCGCCGCCACAGCCTTTGCTAGTAGAGGCGGTACAGAGTTACCAACTTGCCGAAATCCATGCCATTTAGTTACATGAAATCTAAACCAATCTGGGTAAGAATGCAATCTCGCCGCTTCCCTAACTGTGATACAGCGTGGCGTAATTGGATGAATCGGTCTAGGAGATGTGAAAGAACCCCGATACTTGTCTGTTCCAGCTCTTAAAGTATTGCAGACACCAGCAGGATGCAGCTTATAAAAACGACTAATTTTTTCTCTTTCGCCTTGTTGAGTCTCCTGAAAACGTTTAATAGTTTCCGCAGAATGTTTTGTTCTTAAACTTGAAGAAAGTATCCGCAAATCATATTCGCGTTTATAAGAATAATCATCGTCTAGGCATTTGATCCCGCGAAGAATAAGAGCATATTTACTAGGTTTTCCGTATTCTGCTACAACCCAATTTCTTGTTATTAACTCAGGATATTTTTCTATTTCCGGTAAATCTCCAATTGCATCCCATACTGTAGGACTCAATGGGATGTCAGATATTTTTTTAGAAGTTAAATTATTTGGTAATGCTTGTTTAGTAATTGGCTGAGGGTATTTTGGTAACTCTACATCCTCCCTTGCGCCGATGAGAAATAATCTCTCACGAGACTGTGGTACTCCGTAATTTGCAGCGTTGAGAACTTGGTAATTTTCTTCTACTTGATAGCCGTAAATTCTAAACTCGCTAATTAACGTTTGGAGGATTTGTTTATGTTCGCCAACTGTGATCCCCCGGACATTTTCCATCACAAAGAATTTCGGTTTTAGCTCAAAAACCAGCCGATGAAAGTGAAACACCAAAGAGTTTCGCGGATCATCAAGAATCCGTTTCCCAATTAGGGAAAATCCTTGACATGGTGAGCCACAAATTACCACATCAATTTCCCGATCGCCAATCTTAGACCGATTCCTAATTTCTTCCCCGGTTGTATCCACAACACTTTTGCATAACACTGAGCAATAAGGGAAGTTAAACTCATGTGTTGCACAGTGGATCGGGTCGATTTCCACAGAAGCCAGCACATCAAAACCAGCTTGCTCAAAGCCAAGAGTCATACCACCCGCGCCGGCAAATAAGTCAACTGCGATCGCTCGTTGTTTTCTCATCTCATGAGCCATGACACCCCAATCTAATTCGTAATTTATAATTCGTAATTCGTAATTAACGCACGGAGAAAGGCGGGTTCTAGAAAAAACAGGTGCTTCACACTTATTTGATTCATAAATAAACTGATTGATTCTCTATTTTCAATTACGAATTACGAATTACGTTAGCGAATACTCGTACTCTTTCAGAGAAGCAAGCTACGCTTTTAGCGTCTCGTAGAGAGCGTCACTACGAATTATTTGGTCGCATTTGCAAAATTTCTAGAGCAGCGCGATCGCACACCCCAATTTCTCCTAAACACTGCCGCATTTCCTGATAATCTAGCAAGGTTTGCTCTCTGCGACTCGGATTGAGTAGCAGTTCCATCGCCGCTTGGATAATATTCTCTGGTGTAGCTTGCTCTTGTAAAAATTCTGGCACAATCGGCTTCATCACTACTAAATTGGGTGGCGATGCGAAGGTTATAGAACCTTTGAGGATTTTACGAGCTATCCAAGCAGTCAGAGAACTTAGGCGGTAAACTACAACTTGCGGTACATTGAACAAGGCAAGTTCTAGGTTCACAGTACCAGATTTACTAATGCCTAAATCAGCAGCAGCAAAAACTTCCTTTTGTTGACCTGATAGAACTGTAGCCTGCAAACCGTAACGCTCAACAGCCTCCTCAATTGGCTGTCTATAGATTTCCAGAGATAGGGGAATCCAAAAATGAACTTCAGGTAATTTAGCTTGAATAATCTGGGCAGCTTGAAAAATAACTGGTAAAAGATATTTTAGTTCTTGGTGGCGAGAGACGGGCAGGAGTGCGATCGCAATTTGTTCTGGTGCAATCCCCAATGTTGCACGAGCCACTTGGCGACTAGGAGCATCTTGCATTCGGTCAACCAAAGGATGCCCTACCCAAATAACTTTTGCGCCTTTCTCTCGAAAGTAACAGGCTTCTTGGGGAAAGATTGCCAACAGCTTGTCTGTAAAGCCAACAATCCGGTTAGTTCTACGCAAATTGACTGACCAAGCCCACTCTTGGGGAGCGATATAATACACTACAGGCACATGTGGTAAGTGCCGTTTCAGATAAGTCCCGATTTCCAGATTGGGAGTCATATAATCGATCAGCACCACTAAATCCGGTGGATTTTGTTTTAGGGAAGCGATCGCCTGACGTTGCACCTGGAGAGTCGGTAAAATATAAGGCAGCCCTTCTAGAATACCCATTGAGCCAATACTACTGGTATTGCCCAGTAAAATTGCCCCAGCCTCTACCATTTTTTCGCCACCCAGCGCCACAATCTCTAATTCCAACCCAATCGCCACAGCTTGACGCTTCAGTGCCGCGATTAGCAGCGATCCTTGTAAATCGCCAGATACTTCGCCAGTGCTGATAAATATCCGCATTTGATAATTAGTAATTAGTAAAAATTAGGAGTCAGGAGTTAGGAGTTAAAAATTTGATTCATAATTTATGCTGTCTAAGCAATTAACCACAATTCCTCAGAACCCCTCCCCGCAAGCGGGGAGGGGTGCTTTGATTATGGGTAATTCGACAGACCTGATATATCTAACATCTCACGATTCATCACTCGCGCCTTTTTTCCCTTTACCGGGAATCAAGCCACGCCTTCCTGACATCTGAGAAAGTAACAGGAAGCGGCGCAGATGTTGCAATTTTTCGCTATCCCCTAACAATTCCAGTTCTTCCAAGGCATCCTTAAAAGACAAATTAGAACGGTAGAGAATCCGGAAGGCTTTTTTCAGCATAAGCAAATCTGCTGAGTCCATACCAGACCGTTTAAGTCCGACAAGATTGAGGGTTCGTACTCGCGCCGGATTTCCCTCCACTAGCATATATGGGGCTACATCTCGGTCAATACGTGCCATGCCTCCCACCATTGCCTGTCTACCAATATGCACAAATTGATGGACACCTAAAACCCCACTCAGCCTAGCGCGTGACTCTATATGGACATGACCTGCCAACGCCACAGAGTTAGCAATCACTACTTGGTCTTCAATTACGCAGTTATGAGCCACATGGACATAAGCCATCAGCAAGTTACCATCACCAATTACCGTCGCTTCACCGGCACCGGTAGCGCGGTTAATCGTAACGTACTCCCGAATCAAATTGTTATCACCAATTTTGACCCAAGTTGGTTCTCCCACAAACTTCAGATCCTGGGGTTCCATGCCGATGGCTGCACCTGTAAAAATCTGATTTTGCGCCCCAATTTCACAAGGTCCCTCTAGCACTGCATGGGCGCCAATTATTGTTTCAGGTCCCACTTTGACATGCGCTCCAATCACAGCATAGGCACCGACTTGCACTGTATGGTGGAGTTCCGATTTTGGATGAATTACAGCAGTTGGATGAATTAGCGTTTTCAAGGGTGAATCTCCAGAACTGTCTTGATAATCCAGCGCCGGACGGGGTTTATGAGGCAGCGTGTTACCCTGGTTAAGAGAGTTATCCCGACTGCTGTCCCATCAAGGCAACTGGCGTTGTTGAGCGTAAAGTATTTCAGTGAACGAAAGTGTCGGGCAAAGCAAGTTAAATGTGTTTGTGAGTGCGTCTCGTAGAGAGGGCGTCGAAAATCAAGAAATTATCAGATGCTATAGTGGATTTTTTTTACTGTCATCCTTTTTTCGGATTCAGTAGGGGCATTTCACGGCTATGCCCATACCACAAAAGCAAACTTTTAGCTAACTAGAGAAAACATTAATTCCCCTTCACAAGCAAGTTGACCGTCAACTTCGGCACGACCTTGCATCTTACCGAAACGACGTTGTTTTACCCATAACAGTTCCACCGTCATTACTAGTTGATCTCCCGGTACGACCTGACGGCGAAAGCGGACTTTATCGATACCAGCGAAGACGAACAGCCCGTCTTCTACCGGAAACATTTGAGTTAGAACAATGCCCCCAACTTGTGCTATTGCTTCGACAATTAGCACCCCTGGCATCAGTGGACGTCCTGGGAAATGTCCTAGGAAATGGGGTTCGTTGATAGTGACATTTTTAACACCAACAGCTCGTTTTCCTGGAACGTAGTCAATTATTTTGTCTACAAGTAAAAATGGGTAGCGGTGGGGCAGTAATTTCTGAATTTCTTCAGATGTGAAAGTTGTTTTAATCTCAGAACTGATTTTAGTCTCATTTATAGCCTCTGATTCGATAGATGTAGGTGTAGTCGGATCAATGATATTTACTTCAGTGAGGATTGACATTGGCCGTGTAGTTGATTTTTCGTCTGAAAGTTGAGTAGGCAGGTGTATATCCAAAGCCTTAATAATCCCGGATTTTAGGCTTTAGATCCAATCCCAAATCTAAAATTCTTTGAGCCAGTTGAATGTGTAAATTGTGACTGGCTTTATAGGCTAGGAAATGAGCAGTAGGAAAAGTTCCTAGTAAACTTAAATCTCCTACTAAATCCAAGATTTTATGACGGACTGGCTCATTTGCAAATCTCAAGGGTGGATTTAGCCAGCCTTCTGATCCACAAACGAGTGCATTATCCAAACTGCCACCTTTAATTAAACCTGTTTTTTGTAAGTGTTCAATTTGATCCAGTAACCCAAAAGTCCGCGCAGGAGCAATTTCCGCAGCAAAGCTAGCAGAAGCTTTTTCTAGTTCAGCAGTTAGTGACCAACTATGCCATTGATTACCAATGGCGGGCAGGTCAAAATCAATACCGTAACTAAAGCGGGTTTCTGGTGCTGGGAGGGCACATACAAAGGCATCCCTTTGATACACCCATATTGGTTCTGTAATAGCCAAAGGAATTTGGTTGTTAACGGGTTGTGATACTAGACCAACTTGGGTAATGTTGGCTGTCCACACACTTGCCGAACCATCCAAAAGTGGAACTTCTAGCCCATCAATTTCAATCCGGGCATTATCCACGCCCATACCCGAAAGCGCTGCCAACAAATGCTCTACCGTGCGAACATATACCTCACCCTTGCCCAACTGAGTTGAGAGAACAGTGTGACTAACTGCTGCAATTTGGGCTGGAATGATCGGCAAATCCGGTAAATCCACCCGCACAAAGTAGCGTCCACTTCCGGCATCAGCAGGTAGTATCCGCACCTGGGTACTTACACCGCTATGCAATCCCACTCCAGTTTGAGTGATTTGGGCTGCTAGAGTGTGCTGTTGCATAACCGAAAAGTCAATATATTTCCTTTAGTATTGTTCATCGTCTGTTTTGGTAAAATCCCTGATATTCCCCTAAAAATCTCATTAATCCCTTTATCGGAACAGTATTGAGTGGCATAACTATATTTAACTCCATCTTGTACCAAAAATTAATTCCTGAAGCGTTTAAAACCGCACGAGTCGCTTATATCTCAGGTCTAAAGACACGCTCGCTTTACGCCTAACGGCTAACTTGTAAATGTAAAAATTAGCAAGCTAATTAGGAAAAGAGAATTGTCATTAGTCCTTTGTTATCGTAAATAAAAGGGTTTAAGACCCCTACGTATACACGTAGCGCGGAGTCGGAGCCACTCCGCCTCCGATCAGTTTCAGTCGGGGTTTAAATCCCCGTCTGAAAATGTCTTTAATTACGAATTACGTTAGCGAAGCGTTAGCGAGTCATCGAGCGTCATTACGAATTACGAATTATTTAATGACTAATGACAAATTAAAACCTTTCGCCAATACCAAAATTAATCTGGCTACCACCGTTATCGTTGATACCGTAGTCAATGCGAATTGGCCCTAGTGGAGACTGGACGCGAATGCCGAGACCATAGCCGTAGCCACTCCCGTTCTTATTGAGCACATCACCTGCTAGGGTACTAGTACCCAGGTCACTACCGACATCAAAAAATAGTGCGCCGCTGACTACTGAAAAAACTGGGAAGCGATACTCAACTGATGCTTGCACATAACTGCGTCCAGTACCTAATTCTCCTTCTCCATAACCCCGGACGGAGTTGCTACCCCCAAGGGTAAAAGCTTCGTAGGGAGGTAAGGTACCGATAATTGTTCCTGCTTGGAAGTTAAATGCTAGAATTTGTGCCCCTTTGGAGAAGTGAATCAACTTGATGGGTAAATATTGGCTGTAGCTACCCCGTAATCTGCTGAAGAGAATGTTGCCTAGTCCCACAGGCACTGACTGATCGACTCCCAAGCGGAGATAGGAACCCTTGGTAGGTTGTAAGGGGTTATTACGGAGATCGCGCTGTACCCCTAGTTGCAATAGCAGCAAGTCGTCTTGACCTGTACCAGATACAGTAAATGGAACTAACTCGCTGATGCGATTACCATTATCATCAAATATCGCTCCTGATTTTCTGATCAGGCCATAGCCATCACGGGCGGAAACTCGTTGATACTGTAAACCGGCTGACGCACTCCAGACGGAAGTTTTGTAGGGATTGGAGGACAGGGGACGGGTAAAGGTGACACCACCACCTAGACGGAGAATCCGGGGGGTATACTGAGAATTTGTATTAGTGAGATTATTTGGGTCAAATGTTTTAATATCCTGATCTTTGCCCTGAAAAATCAACGAAATGGAACTGCGGCGAAAAACATCGACGGTGTAGGAAGTCCGGTGGGGATCTCCTGCAATCCAGGGGTCTGTATACCGTAGGTCAAACAGCACTAAATTCTGCTGTCCTATCTGTAACTCTGCACCCAGTTTTTGGTTCCTACCGTTCAAGTTTTGCTGTTGATAGCTAAGGGTGCCAAACAATCCGCTTGCAGAACTAATCCCTGCCCCGGCGGCAATAGAACCGCTACCGCGTTCAGCTACATTTACTACTACATCTACTTTGCTGGGGTCACTACCAGGGTCAAGGGAGACATTTACATCTTCAAATAGTCCCAGTCCATACACTCGCTGTAGGTCTTTTTGCACCGTGTTGCGGTTGAATACCTGTCCTGGCTTTAATTCCAATTCTCGTGTAATGATATAATTTTGGGTCCGTCCGCGAATCGGTTGTCCCTTCTCGTTTGTCTCCTGACCATCTTTATTGCGGAACCGGACTCTTATATTTTCTACTACCCCTTCTGCTATTTGCAAGGTGACAATTCCGTTTTCAGAGACTTGGGGCGATCCAATCACGTTGGCTAGCACGTAACCTTGGTCTTGATACCGCTTGTTTAACTGCTTGATGCCTTCCTGTAAGTCACGCAAGTTGAGGATTTTGCCATACTGCTGGCGAAAAACTTCATCTACAGTATTAGGTGGTAGTACGGAAGCAACACCAGTGCCAGGATTGGCTTCTACTTGTACCTTGGTGAGGACGGGGTTAGGCTGTACAACAAAGCTGACTCGCACTCCCAAGGGGGTATCTTCTGGCGTTGCTTGGACGTTGGAGAAGAAGCCAGTACCAAAGATGGCGTTAATATCTTCTTGCAGTTGGCTGCGGGTTGTCGTTCTTCCTGGTTGGGTACGAATTACTTTGTAAACTTGGTCTTCTAGTTCTGGTGATAGTTGCCCAGCTTGGGATTTAACTACTACTTCCGACACCAGTACGCGGGGGTCATTGGCTTCTGGGGCTGGGTTGGGTTGAGTATTTCCCGGAGTTGTCGGCGGGTTAACATTCTGCGGATTTGGAGTCGCGCCTGGGTTTGGCGTAGGTGTTCGTTGTTGAGTAGCTGGGGGTGAAATCTTTGGAGCGCTTGATGGTTTGGGAGTTGTGGGTAATAAAGGTTGCGTTGTCGGTGGATTGACATTTTCTGGGACTGGAGTAGTCTCAGGAGTTTGGAAAGGTGTTAGTTGTTGACTACCTGGGAGTGGAATGTCTGGAGCGCTTGATGGTTCGGGAGTTGTGGGTAATAAAGGTTGCCTTGTCGGTGGATTGAGATTTTCTGGAACTGGAGTAGTGTCAAGAGTTGGCGAAGGTGTTAGTTGTTGACTAGCTGGGGGTGGAATGACTGGAGCGGGAGATGGCTGTTGAGTAGGGTTGGGATTTATTATTTGAGGGGTTTGTGCAGTTGTTGGCGTTGTGGAGGTTGGTACTATTACGTTTGGTGTCGCTCCGGCGTAGCCCGCACTTCGACTTGGCTCAGTGACCACCGCAAGCATCGCGGCTCCATTGGCAGGGTAAAGTGTGACAACGGGGGATTGTAGATGTTCCGCCTCTGTAACCCCTGTGGGATTAGGTCGAGATTTTAAACTCTCACTAGTGTAACGCTGACCAGTGTCCTTTTCTGGCTGCTGATTTGTTCCTAGTGTCAAAACTTCTGTTGTCTGTTTTGAACTGTTGGCGGTTTCTGCATTTGCACTCAGTGAGCCGCCCAATGGGACTGTAATTGCTACTGCTGCCAGCAATACGGGAGATAAACGCATTTTACTTATGATTCCTATTCACGACCACACACACCATCACAAATTTGTCATTTGTCATTTGTCATTTGTTATTGACTATCGGTGACAAAGGACAATCCACACGAGTTTAATTGATTTTTACCCACTTAACTATTACTCTCTACTGCTTTTAGCACTCTTTGTAAAACTTCTTGGTAAGCATCCTCTACATTTCCTAAGTCTCGGCGAAAGCGGTCTTTGTCCATTACTCGGCGGTTTGAGTCCTCTTCTGCGGTATCCCACAACCGGCAGGTGTCGGGGCTAATTTCGTCTGCCAAGAGCAACTGCTGTTGTGAGTCCAAACCAAACTCTAGTTTGAAGTCTACTAGGATAATGCCGCACCGTTGCCAAAAGTTACGGAGAAATTCGTTGATTTGCAATGCTAGATGGGTAATTGCGTCTACTTGTTCCGCAGTAGCTAGTTCTAGCAGGTATAGGCGATCGCGTGTCAACAAAGGATCTCCTAACTGATCGTTTTTGTAATAAAACTCAACCAAAGGCTGTTTCAGAATTGTACCCACTGCTAACCCTGTTTGTTGAGACAGACTCCCAGCAGCAATATTTCTAATCACTACTTCTAACGGTAAAATCTTTACTGCCTTCACCCGCATCTGATTCGGGGCAGGGCTGTCGATAAAGTGAGTCTTTATACCATTCCCCTCCAACTGTTTAAAAAGCTGGCTGGAAATGCTACAATTAATTTTTCCTTTCCCTTGGATGCTGCCACGCTTTTGGGCGTTAAACGCCGTGGCATCGTCTTTAAAATCAGCCAACAAGACTTCCGGATCGTCCGTTGTATAGAGAATTTTCGCTTTGCCTTCGTATAACTTGGAATTAACAGACATTGGTGGCAGGTAAAGTTCTAGGCGATGAACCAAAGGTTGTCCTTTGAGGCTTTACCATTTTATCTTTAGTTATTAACTATTAGCCATTGGTGATTATTTAAGAGGATGTCGGGCTGACGATAATTGTCCAAAGGTGCCCAAGGACTGAGTGGGGAATCTCACTTCTTTACTCAGAACTCGGAACTGTTTTACCTAATGCCCTCTTGTTGGTAACAGAATTTAGTAACCTGTTGGCAAAGATTCTGAACTGAATCTCTAACTTTTAACAGAGGATAATTGGCTTTGGTTTATAGTATTGTTACCTAAGTAGTTTGACTTGTTGAAATATAATAATTTTTACTAAGAATTTTGCACAGAAATAGAATTATATTTTGTATAGTTTGTCACTCAAGATTTAGACTGAACCTAATTACAATCCGAACTTTATAAATTAAGATGAGATAAATTGACAACCGGGAGGAAAATCAAATATTGTCTCTAGTTACTTTAGCAGGAAATACTTATGTAACATTTATCACATAAATATTTCAAGCATGATCTTCTAATCTCAAAATCTGAATTAACCAATTCCCGCATCACCGATTGGAAAAGGAGTTGGATGATTTGATTTCTGCAAGCCGCACACTCGTGACTTCCAGTCATGAGTTAGGCGCTCCATATTTCCATATTTTTCTTGCTAGAGTCTTGTATATGGTCATGTACATGGTAAGATAAGGTATGGAAGTAAAACACGGTAGAGGCTATGTTTATGCAATTGAATATCATATTGTATGGTGTGTTAAGTACAGACATAAGGTACTGAAAGATGAAATAGCCGAGTTTCTAAAAGAGGTTTTAGTTGAGACGGCAATTCTCTACAAGTTTAAAGTTGAGAGTCTTGAGGTAGTAGAAGACCATGTTCAGGTTTTAGTGTCTGCAACACCTCAGCACACCATCCCTAACATAGTGAAAATGCTAAAAGGAATATCGGCTAGAAAACTGTTTTTAAAGTTTCCTCAACTCAAGAAAAAGCTATGGGGAGGACACCTTTGGAATCCTAGTTATTTTGTCTCAACAGTTAGGGAAAATACAGAAGCAGAAGTAAAAAAGTACATAGAAAAGCAAAATGCAGAAAGCGTTTAAAGTTACACTCATTCCTAATCATAACCAAGAAATCC